>NZ_BAAAIV010000004.1:28133-145251 GCF_039526245.1 Arthrobacter rhombi | reverse complement strand
TTTTTTGTGCGTCGAGTAGCCGGTCCGCCCTAAGATGGATTCCATGCCCTCCACGCCTCCCATGCCCGACGCGGCTGATGCCCTGGCTGCCACGGCCGGACCACCTGCCGGGACTGCAGCACCGGCGATGGTGCGGATCATGCTGCGCCTGGCCTACGACGGATCCGGGTTTTCCGGATGGGCCGTCCAACCAGGCAGGCGGACCATCCAGGGCTGCCTCGAGGAGGCCCTGCAACTGCTGTTTCGCCGTCCGGTGCGCACCACGGTGGCCGGCCGCACCGATGCCGGGGTCCACGCACGGGGCCAGGTCGTGCATTTTGACCTCACGGACGCCGAATACCGAGCCTTGCCGCGCGGAAAGAACCTCACCGCGGACGAGGCACTGCTGCGGCGGGTGCGCGGGGTCGTGAGCAGGATCGGGGGAGAGGTCTTTGTCCACGAGGCACGTGCTGCCGCGCCCGGTTTTGATGCGCGCTTCTCAGCCCTGTGGCGCCGCTACACCTACCGCATTGCCGACGGCCAAGAACGCTGGGATCCGTTGACGCGGGGCACCACGCTGTGGCATCCCCACGAACTGGACGCCGAGCTGCTCAACGCCGAGGCGTCTTCCGCGCTCGGGCGGCATGACTTCCTTTCCTATTGCCGCCCCAAGGACTTTGCCACGACCATCCGCACCCTGGAGGGCTTCTCCTTCAATCGGCGCGACGACGGCATACTCGTCGCCAGCCTCCAGGCCGACGCCTTCTGCCACAACATGGTCAGGACCTTGATCGGAGCCGTCCTGCGCGTGGCCGATGGCGAAGAGGCGCCAGGCTGGATCGACCGGCGGATCGCCGAACCGGTGCGAGATCACCGCACCCGACTCGCGGCACCCCATCCGCTGGTACTGGAGGAAGTCGCCTATCCGGATGACTGGGCCCTGGCGGAACGTGCAGAGTCCACCCGGGCGCGTCGCCGGCCCGAAGATGTCGGACAGCGCGGAAAGTGAGGCGTGATGGAAGGCATGGGTCGGGCTTTTGGAGCGCGGGCTTCGATACGCTAAAGTTGGTAGCTGTTGTGCGTGTCCTATGCCTGACACAACTTTCTTCGCGTGACAGCCCAGTTGCAGGGCTCTGGTCTGTGGAGATTGCGGGCAGCTAATGGATGGCCGGTTGGATTCAGTCCTCACCTGAAGAACTGGTACAGCGCATCGATAACACAGTGTTCTTTTCTTCGGTGGATCTCACAGCCACCGCGGGCGGAATGCTTGACCAGTATCCAAGGAAACGAAGGCAATAACCGTGCGTACGTACTCTCCGAAAGCCGGCGACGCAGTTCGCCAGTGGCACGTCATTGACGCCACTGACGTCGTTCTGGGCCGTCTCGCCAGCCAGACCGCAACCCTGCTGCGTGGCAAGCACAAGGCAACTTTCGCCCCCCACATGGACATGGGCGACTTTGTCATCATCATCAACGCCGAGAAGGTGGCCCTCACCGGCGCCAAGCTCGAAAAGAAGCGCGCGTACCGCCACTCCGGTTTCCCGGGTGGCCTGAAGTCCGTGAGCTACGCCGAACTGCTCGAAAAGAACCCGGTTCAGGCTGTGGAGAAGGCCGTTCGCGGTATGCTCCCGAAGAACTCGATTGCTGCCCAGCAGCTGTCCAAGCTGAAGGTCTACCGCGGTGCCGAGCACCCGCACGCTGCACAGCAGCCCAAGACCTTCGAAATCACCCAGGTCGCGCAGTAGCGCTGGGCCCCGAAACAAGAGACTAGTTTTCAAGGAGAATCGTGGCTCAGAATACTGAAGAGCTGAATGAAGTTGAGGGTGCGGCTCCCACCGCGTACACCTCGGAATCGTCCGCAGCCGAAGAGACCGTTGTCAAGGAACGCCCGGCACTGACCGTCGGCGGTTCCGCTGTTGGCCGTCGCAAGCAGGCTATTGCCCGCGTGCGCCTGGTCCCCGGCACCGGCAACTGGATTGTCAACGGGCGCACGCTCGAGGACTACTTCCCGAACAAGCTGCACCAGCAGGAAGTCAACGAACCGTTCAAGCTCCTCGAGCTGGACGGCGCGTACGACGTCATGGCCCGCATCCACGGCGGTGGCCCCTCGGGCCAGGCCGGCGCGCTGCGTCTTGGCGTTGCCCGCTCGCTGAACGAGATCGATCGCGAGAACAACCGCCCGTCGCTGAAGAAGGCCGGCTTCCTGACTCGTGACGCCCGCGTCATCGAGCGCAAGAAGGCTGGTCTGAAGAAGGCACGCAAGGCCTCGCAGTACTCGAAGCGCTAAATCCGCTTCAGCGGAACCCTGGGTTCCGCGGCAGGAACCCCACGGCAGAAGCCGTGGGGTTCCTGTTCTTTTAACTGCTCCACCGGCGGGTACACAGCGTCGCTGCGCGAAGGAAAGAGTGGCCGGAACGTTGCCGCAGTGCCAACAACCCGCCAGTTGAGCGATAAGATGGGCGGGATGGCTACATTATTTGGCACCGATGGCGTGCGTGGAAAAGCAAATGTACTGATCACCCCGGCGCTGGCCATGAACCTGGCAGAGGCGGCCGCAGTGGTGCTCGGCTTGCAGACCGTGCCCGAGGGGAAACGTCCGTTGGCCGTTGTTGCGCGCGACCCGCGGATCAGCGGTGACTTCATTGCGTCGGCCATCGAAGCAGGGTTCGCCTCCGTGGGCGTCGATGTCTTCGATGCCGGCGTCCTTCCCACCCCTGCTGCGGCGTACCTCATCGCTGATATGGAAGCAGACTTCGGTGTTGTCATCTCCGCCTCGCACAATCCGGCGCCGGACAATGGGATCAAGTTCCTGGCCCGTGGCGGCCAGAAGCTCTCCGACGCCCAGGAGGACGCCATTGAGGCCCAGCTCAATGAGGAACCTCCGCGCCCCGTGGGAGCCGACGTGGGTCGCATCCGGCGGTTCGCCGACGCAGAAGACAGATACGTGGTCCACCTGCTCAAGACCATTCCCCACCGTTTGGACGGCCTGAAGGTCGTCTTGGACTGCGCGCACGGCGCTGCCAGCGGCTGCTCGCCAGAGGCCTTCTCGGCAGCCGGCGCTGAAGTCGTCGTCATCGGGGCCAGCCCGGACGGCAACAACATCAACGAAGGATACGGCTCCACCCATCTGGAGAAGCTCCAGGAGCGGGTGGTCGCCGAGGGCGCTGACCTGGGCATTGCCCACGACGGGGACGCGGACCGCTGCCTGGCCGTCGACCATGAAGGCAGCGTCGTCGACGGTGACCAGATCATGGCGATCATGGCCGTTGCCCTCAAGGAGGCAGGCCAGCTCAAGGACGACACCCTGGTCGCCACGGTGATGAGCAACCTCGGGCTGAAGATCGCCATGGAGCACGCCGGTATCCACGTCGCCGAGACGGGGGTGGGGGACCGGTACGTCCTGGAGGAGATGCGCTCGGGCTCCTACACGCTGGGCGGAGAACAGTCCGGGCACGTCATCTTCTCGGCCTTCGCCACGACAGGCGACGGCGTATTGACCGGATTGCAGATTGCCTCACGGGTCGCGGCCACGGGTAAGTCCCTCAAGGAGCTGGCTACCGTCATGACCGTGCTGCCGCAGGTCCTCATCAACGTCAAGGGCGTCAACAAATACGGGGCCCACACGAATGCAGCGGTATCCGAAGCCGTCTTGGGCGCCGAAGCCGAACTAGGAGGCTCCGGACGAGTTCTCCTGCGCCCCTCGGGCACCGAACCGGTGGTCCGGGTCATGGTCGAGGCCACCGACCACGAGGTGGCCGGCGACGTCGCTACTCGCCTCGCGGGCGTTGTCCTGGCGGAACTGGCCCTGTAGCCTTCGCCGACCAGACGCAGACAAAAAGGCGGGCCCCATCCGGAGGATGGGGCCCGCTGTTCGAACCGATCGCTATCTGCGACCGCCAATACTGGGGTGTTAGTTGCGAGTCTGCAGCGAGTCGCGGATTTCGGTCAGCAGGAGAACCTGCGGATCGATGGCCTCTTCTTCCGGGGTGATGCCCATGCGGGCATTCCGGCGCTCGATGATCTTGTTCATCGGCATCACGACGACGAAGTAGATCGCAGCAGCGACGAGCAGGAAGTTGACGACTGCAGTAAGAAGGACGCCGATCTTGATTGCGTGTTCCGGGCCCACGGCCAGGAAGTTGTCAAAGTTCGGCGTGCCTACGAGCACGGAGATCAGTGGCATCAGCACACTGTTCACGAGTGCATCCACGACGGTGGCGAAAGCTCCACCAATCACAACGGCGACGGCAAGGTCTACGACGTTGCCCTTCATGATGAATTCCTTGAATCCCTGTAACATGCGGATCACTCTACCTAGCTTGGCGGGTGAATGTTGGGAACTTGGACGAAAACGGCATGAACTTTTCGGGAAATGTGGATTCTTCGGGGAATCAGATTTTGCGCAGCAGCATTCTGCGGATGGAGTGGTCGCTGTCCTTGGTCAGGACCAGCTGCGCCCTACCCCGGGTCGGGAGGACGTTTTCGCGCAGGTTGGGTTCGTTGATCCGGCGCCAGATCCCCAAGGCTGTTTCGTGGGCCTCCGAGTCGGTGAGGCTTGAATAGCGGTGGAAATAGGAAGCCGGATCGGCGAAGGCGCCGCTGCGCAACTTCATGAACCGGTTGACATACCAATTCTCGATGGCCGGTGTCCTTGCGTCCACGAACACCGAGAAATCGAAGAAGTCGCTCAGCGCGAGTCCTGCCGTGCCGTCCGAGCGGACTTGCGCGGGGGCCAGGACGTTGAGCCCCTCAACGATGAGGACGTCTGGGCGGTGGACGACGACTTCCTTGCCCGGAACGATGTCGTAGGTCAGATGCGAGTACCACGGTGCCCTGACTTCCTCGGCCCCGGATTTGACGGTGGAGACGAACCGCAGGAGGGCCCGGCGATCGTAGGACTCCGGAAAACCCTTCCGGTGCATGAGCCCGCGGCGTTCCAGGACTTCATTCGGATAGAGGAACCCGTCGGTGGTCACCAACTCGACATTGGGCGTGTCCGGCCAGCGCCGCAGCATTTCCTGGAGGACGCGGGCCGTCGTGGACTTTCCCACGGCCACGGACCCGGCGACGCCAATGACGAAGGGCGTGCGGCGCGTGGACTCGCCGAGGAACGTGTTGGTTGCCTGATGCAGCTGCCCCGCCGCCTGGACATAGAGGTTCAAGAGGCGTGACAACGGCAGGTAGACATCGCGGATCTCCGTCAGATCCAGCTTTTCACCCAGCCCGCTGAGACGGATCAGGTCGCCCTCATCCAGTGGTTGGGCGATTTCGTTGGACAGTCGTGCCCAGGTCTGCCGGTCCAATTCCACATACGGGGACACTCCGGCGTCATTGTCTCGGGGTGAGCTCACCCATGAATTGTGCCAAGCCCGGAGCGATTACCCCAAACTGGTGCTCCGGCCGGCTCCCGCATCGTCTTCCCTCCGCACACCGGGCATGACCGGGAAAAGCGCCCCGGCACGGTATTCTTGGAGTCATGTGTGGAATTGTTGGCTATGTAGGCCGCCCAGGAAAAACGTCCGGTGACCACGGCGCCCTCGATGTGGTGATCGAGGGGTTGCGACGGTTGGAATACCGCGGCTATGACTCCGCGGGTGTCGCCGTACTGGGCGAGTCCGGAGTGGAGTCCCGGAAGAAGGCCGGCAAGCTGGTCAACCTCATCAATGAACTTGAAGCCAACCCCCTGTCCCCGTCGTTGACCGGGATCGGCCACACCCGGTGGGCAACACACGGCGGCCCGTCGGACAAGAACGCGCACCCGCATCTGGCCGACGGCGGAAAACTGGCGATGATCCACAACGGGATCATCGAGAACTTCGCTGATCTGCGCAAGGAACTGCTCGCCTCCGGATACAGCTTCGCCTCCGAGACCGATACAGAGGTCGCTGCAGTCCTGTTGGGCGACATCTACGCCCACGCCGGAGAAGGTGACCTGGCCACGTCCATGCAGCTGGCCTGCCAGCGCCTCGAAGGCGCTTTCACGCTGCTGGCCATCCATGAGGACCAGCCCGGCATCGTCGTCGCCGCCCGCCGCAATTCGCCGCTCGTGGTCGGGTTGGGAGAGGGCGAGAACTTCCTGGGATCGGACGTCTCGGGCTTCATCGACTTCACCCGCCGTGCCGTTGAATTGGGCCAGGACCAGATCGTCACGATCACCCCGGACGAGCACATCATCACCGATTTCTACGGCAATCCCGCCGAAGGCACTGAATTCCATGTCGACTGGGACGCCGCGGCCGCCGAAAAGGGCGGCTTCGACTCCTTCATGGAGAAGGAGATCTTCGACCAGCCCGCCGCCGTCGCCGATACGCTGCTGGGTCGCTACGACGCCGACGGCCGGATGACGCTGGACGAATTGCGCATCGAGGCCTCCGAGCTGGCCGGCATCTCGAAGATCATCGTGTTGGCCTGTGGCACCTCGGCCTATGCCGGTTCGGTGGCCAAATATGCCATTGAGCATTGGTGCCGCATTCCGGTGGAAGTCGAGCTCAGCCACGAATTCCGCTATCGGGATCCGATCGTGGATGCCAGCACGTTGATCGTGTCCATCTCGCAGTCCGGGGAAACCATGGACACGCTGATGGCCGTCCGGTATGCCAAGGAACAGGGCGCGAAGACCCTGTCCATCTGCAACACCAACGGCTCGACGATCCCCCGCGAATCCGATGCCGTGCTCTACACGCACGCAGGACCGGAAATCGCCGTGGCGTCCACCAAGGCCTTCCTGGCGCAGATCACTGCCACCTACGTGCTCGGCCTGTACCTGGCCCAGCTTCGGGGGAACCTGTTCACCGGCCAGATCAAGGACATCCTGTCCGATCTGCAGGACATTCCGGCGAAGATCCAGGACGTCCTGGACCGCGCCGACGTCATCAAGGAACTGGCCCGCTCGATGTCCGACGCCAGCTCGGTGCTGTTCCTGGGCCGCCACGTCGGCTACCCGGTGGCCATGGAAGGTGCCCTCAAGCTCAAGGAGATCGCCTACATCCACGCCGAGGGCTTCGCCGCCGGTGAGCTCAAGCATGGTCCCATCGCCCTGATCGATGACGGCCAGCCGGTCTTCGTCGTCGTGCCTTCCCCCCGGGGGCGGCACTCGCTGCACGCCAAGGTCGTCTCGAACATCCAGGAAGTCCGGGCGCGCGGCGCGAAGACGCTCGTGATTGCCGAAGCCGGAGACGAAGCGGTCAAGGACTACGCGGAGTTCGTCTTCCACGTCCCGGAGACCCCGACCCTGCTGATGCCGCTGTTGGCCACCGTGCCGCTGCAGCTCTTCGCCTGCGAACTGGCCAGCGCCAAGGGATTCGACGTCGACCAGCCGCGCAACCTGGCGAAGTCCGTCACCGTCGAGTAGCGCAACCGCGCTCCCGCTGCTGCGCCCCGGTACCCGACGGTGCCGGGGCGTTCGCGTCCCTAGCCGAGGGCGCGTTCTGCCAAGCCGTAGACGTAGGCAGCCTGTCCGGCATGTTGGGTCGTGTCGTTCAGCACGCTGACCAGGCGGGACGCGGCGGTGACCTCAGGCTGCCAGCGTCGATCGACAATCCGGGAGTAGTCGGCTTCGGACAGGGAACCGAGCATCGTGAGGGTGGCCCGGTGCACGGCAGCGTGGTAGCCGCCCAGCAGCTGCCCATCGGTGACGTTGAAGGCAGCTACGTCTTGCGCGCTCTGGCCGTATCCGATGTCGTGGATTGCGTAGGGGAGTTGGAATCGTTCGGCCCAACCGTCCTGTTGCCACTGCTGGCCCGCGGGCATCCGTTGTTCGCCGCGTTCGGCGGGGTCGGAGCGGCCGGCGAGGACCGCCGCCAGATCAGCCAGATGGTCGTCCTGTACGCGGGTCAGGTGCCAGAGCAGCCAAGCCACGGAATTGGAGCCGGCGTCCGGCCGGTAGGACAACAAGCGGGGATCTGCGTCGCCGACGAGGGTGGACACGGTTTCGGCCACGCGGCCAAAGCCATCGGCGAGTAGTTCCTGGGCGGCTGGCGTGGACATGCTGGCTCCTTCGGGGTGGGATCACCGAGGCTACCCGCGTGGACGCATCGGCCCAACCCCTCCCCGGCCATGGCCGACGCCACGGCGGGCGCCCCGATGCCTGACGGCGGCTCGGATGCGCTCTTGACCTCCCGGAACAACCGTTAGGCTGGTGACATGATTGTCGGCATTGGCGTTGATGTAGTGCAGGTTTCCCGGTTCAGAGCCCAACTAGAACGTACCCCCGCCCTGCGCGAGCGGCTGTTCGTCCCGGCAGAACGTGAGTTGAACATCCGTTCGCTGGCGGCACGCTTTGCCGCGAAGGAGGCCGTTGCCAAGGCCCTGGGTGCCCCGGTGGGGATGAACTGGCAGCACTGCCAAGTCGTTGTCGATGCAGCAGGGGATCCCCAGGTCCTCGTGGACGGAACAGTCGCCGAGGCCGCCATTGCCAAGGACGTCCAGTACTGGCACCTGTCCCTCAGCCACGATGGCGACCTGGCCACCGCCATGGTCGTCGCGGAGCGCTAGGCCATGATCAACGCATATACGGGAACCCAGATCCGCGCTGCCGAAGCCGGCCTGCTCGCTGCCGGTGAAGGCGCCGGGCTCATGCGCACGGCAGCCCACGGACTCGCCCATCACACCATGGCGCTGCTGCGCGCCCGCTACGGTGCCGTGTACGGCGCCCGCGTTGCCGCACTGATCGGCACCGGCAACAACGGCGGCGACGGCCTCTATGCGCTGGCCAGGCTCGCTGGCAGGGGCGTCTCCTGCACCGCCATCCTGCTGGGCGACCGCGCGCACCCCGAAGCCCTGGCTGCCTTCGAGCGCACCGGAGGACGAGTGATCGACGGCGGGGTCCCCGCATCGGGCGCCCGCGGGAAGACCCGTCGTTTTCGGGCCGCAGCCGAGGCACTGCGTGGCGTCGACCTGGTGATCGACGCCGTGTTGGGCACCGGGGCGCAGGGACGGTTGTCCCTGCCGGAAGTTCCCACTGATGTGCCAGTGGTCGCATGCGACCTGCCCTCCGGCGTGGACGCGGACACCGGGGCCGCCCCCGATGGCGTGCTGCCGGCGGATGTGACGGTCACCTTCGGGGCGTTGAAGACTGGTCTGTGCGTGGGAGCCGGCCGACTGCTGGCGGGCCGCATCGAGATCGTCGACATCGGCCTGGAAGCCCTGCTGGGCCAGCCCGATCTGCGGATCGTCACCGGTTCCGACGCAGCGGCCCTCACGCCCCGGATCCGCGCCGATGCGCATAAGTACTCCCGCGGCGTGCTCGGTCTGATCGCCGGTTCGGACCGCTACCCTGGAGCCGCCGTGCTGGCCGCGACCGCCGCGGTGAACACGTCGGTCGGAATGCTGCGCACCCTGGCTCCGGAACGGCCCGCTGCATTGCTGGCCGCGGCAGTTCCCGAAGCAGTTCCCGCCGAGGGGCCCGACGCCCGGGTCGACGCCTGGGCGATGGGCCCCGGCCTCGGCGACGACGCGCAGCAGCTCGCCGCCGTCGGACAGGTTCTCGACTCGCGCCAACGGGCGATCGTCGATGCCAGCGCGTTGCGGACGCTGCAACCGGCGCAAGGACATATCGGACTCATCCTGACGCCCCACGCCGGGGAGCTCCAGGACCTGCTGGGCAGGGCAGGCGTGCGCGTCACGGTCGGGGACATCGAAGCCGATCCGGTCCGGTGGGCCCGCTGGGCAGCCGTGGGCTATTCCTCGGTGGTCCTGCTCAAGGGCCATTCGACGATTTGCGTGGCTCCCGATGGCTATGGCGTGGTCAGCCTCAACGGGCCGTCCCAGCTGGCCACGGCGGGGAGCGGCGACGTCTTGACCGGGATGCTGGGGGCGATGCTTGCGACGTCCGAGCCGGCGAACTCCTCGACGCACGACCTCGTGGAGCTGGCCGCTGCGGCCGCCTACCGCCACGGTGACGCAGCGCGTTTGGCGGGCCGGGAGGGCGGGTTCGGCGCCGGCCGGCTGGCCCAGGAGGCCGGCCGGGACGGCTACCTGGCGTAATCAGCCCGCCGGATCGAACTTGCGCCCGAGCGCGGCAATGGTCCAGCCGGCTTCCTCCCACTGGGCGTGGTCCAGGACGTTGCGGCCGTCCACCAGGCGGGTCCCGCGCACCCAAGGGGCCAGGTCTGCAGGGGTCAGCGCCTTGAACTCGTTCCACTCCGTGAGCAGCAACACCAGGTCGGCATCGCGCACTGCCTCGGCCACCGAGTCCACATACCCGAGGCGGGGGAACCGTCGTCGTGCATTCTCATTGCCTTCCGGATCGTAGACGGTGACTTCGGCGCCGTCGTTGTAGAGCCGTCCGGCCACATCCAGGGCGGGGGAATCGCGGACGTCGTCGCTGTCGGGTTTGAAGGCCACGCCGAGCACTGCAATGCGACGGGCGGCGACGGAATTGTCGAGCATCTGGTGGGCCAGCGAGACCACCCGGTCACGCCGACGCAGGTTGATGTCATCGACGTTGTGCAGGAAGGCCATGGTGTGGTTCAGCCCGAGTTCGCTGACCCTGGTCTGCAGGGCACGGATGTCCTTGGGCAGGCAGCCGCCGCCGAATCCGATGCCGGCGTTGAGGAACTTCCTGCCGATCCGTGAGTCGAAGCCCAGCGCGTCGGCCAGCGTGCGGATGTCGCCACCGACCGTCTCGGTGACCTCGGAGAAGGCGTTGATGAAGGAGATCTTGGTGGCCAGGAACGCGTTGGCGGCGACCTTGACCAGCTCGGCGGTCTCGAAATCGGTGACGATGAGCGGGGTGTCCTGGCCCAGGGCCCGGGCATAGACCTCACGCAGCAGCGCCTCGGGGGCAGCGGATTCGACGCCGAACACCAGGCGGTCGGGGGTCAGCGTGTCCTTCACGGCGAAACCCTCGCGCAGGAACTCGGGGTTCCACGCCAATTCCAGCTTCACGCCCGGCTGTGCCTCGGCCGCGATGACTCCGGCGAGACGGCGTGCCGTGCCGACCGGGACCGTGGACTTGCCGACGATGAGTGCGTCACGGGTGATGTGCTGGGCCAGCGAACGCACCGCTGCGTCCACGTAGCGCAGGTCAGCACCGCGGTCCGCGGCCCGTTCCGGGGTGCCGACGCCGACGAAGTGGACGTCTGCCCAGCCGCCGACCTCGGAATAGTCGGTGGTGAACCGCAGCCGACCCGACGTCACGTGCTTGACCAGCAGCTCCGGCAGGCCGGGTTCGTGGAACGGCAGATCGCCCTGGGACAACCTGTCGATCTTCGCCTGGTCGACGTCGACCCCGATGACCTCGAACCCGAGCTCGGCCATGCAGGCAGCATGCGTCGCGCCAAGGTACCCGGTACCGATCACTGAAATCCTGAGCGTCATGTGCGCCTAACTGTTGGGTGGGCCGGGTGGACTCCGACCATCTTAACCATGCTGGGTGGAAAGCTGAGGGGACCCCGGTGAACGCACCCTGTCAGCCGGCAGAATGATGTGGGTTCCGGGGGGCGCTCAGGCGGTGTCGTCGGCGGTGGCCTGGGACTCGAGGTAGGCGTGCAGTGCCTCGTGCTGGTCGCGTGGCTCGAATCCCGTGGCGTGGATCCGGGTGAGGTCCAGTACCGAGTTCAGCGGACGGGGAGCGGCCTGTTTGCCCGCGAAGTACTCGGCGGTGCTGGTCCCGGTGACGTCCGCGCGGTCCCGGCCGGCTGCGGCAAAGGCCACTGCGGCGATATCGGCCCAGCTGGCTGGTTCCCCGGCGTTGGTCAGGTTGTACGTCCCGGCCGGTGCACCGGTGGCCAGCAGGTGCGCGATTCCCCCGGCGATGGTGTCGGTGAAGGACAGGCGGCCGAATTGGTCGTCGACGACCGACGGGCTGATCCCGCGCTGGGCAAGGGAGAGCATGGTCTTCACGAAGTTGTTGCCGTCTCCGATGACCCAACTGGTGCGGATGAGATAGTGCCGCGGCACGGTGCCCACGGCCAGGTCCCCGGCCGCTTTGCTTTGGCCATAGACGCCCAGGGGGGAGAGGGTCGCCGCCTCGGGGTAGGGAACGGGGGAGGTTCCGTCGAACACGTAGTCGCTGGAGACATGGACCAGTGTGAGGTTGTTCTCAGTGCAGATCCGCGCCAGGGCGGCGACGCCTGTCGCGTTCGCTGCCCACGCGGCCGTGCGGCCTTCCGGCGTTTCGGCGTCGTCGACACGGGTGTAGGCACCGGCGTTGATGATCGTGGAGTAGCCGGACCAGTCGCGGGCGGCCAGGGCCGCCGGGTCTGCCAGGTCGGCCTCGGCGCGGGTCGCGTAGTCGACGTCTTCGCGGTCATCGAAGTGACGGCGCAAGGCGGTGCCGAGTTGTCCCGAGGCACCCAGGACCAGGGTCCGCAGGCCAGGCACGGGGTTCACATCGGCCAGGCGCGGGTGGGCACGGTCCTTGTCGGAGAGTTCGGCCCGGTCCAGGGCAATGGGCCAGTCGATGGCGGCGGTCTCGTCGGCGAGGTTCACGAACGCGTATTTCGAGGTGGCCTCGGCGGACCAATGATCGTTGACGAGGTAGGTATAGGCGGTGTCTGCCTCCAGGGTCTGGAAGGCATTGCCGACTCCCCGCGGGACGAACACCGCGGTATCCGGGCCGAGCTCGGTGGTGAAGACCGCCCCGAAGGATTCCCCGGCGCGCAGGTCGACCCAGGCGCCGAAGATCCGCCCGGTGGCCACCGAAACGTACTTGTCCCAGGGTTCGGCGTGGATCCCGCGGGTGGTCCCGATGGCTGCATTGAAGGAGATGTTGTTCTGCACGGGGCCGAAGTCGGGCAGTCCCAGGGCCGTCATCTTCGCGCGCTGCCAGTTCTCCTTGAACCAACCACGGTTGTCCCCGTGCACGGGCAGGGAGACCACCAGCATGCCGGGGATGTTCGGAACGGGCGTTGCGTTCAGCGCCGCAGGGCGTTCGTCGGCGGCCATCCTCAGTGTCCTGCCTGCTGGTACTTGGACTCGGTCGCTGCCTTGTGCGGGCGCCACCAGGCTTCGTTCTCGCGGTACCAGGCCACGGTGTCGGCGAGGCCCTGGGTGAAGTCCGCCCGGGACGGGGCCCAACCGAGTTCGGTGCGCAGCTTCGTGGAGTCGATGGCGTACCGCAGGTCGTGTCCGGCGCGGTCGGTGACGTGGTCGAACGCTTCGGGTTCCTGCCCGAAGACCTGCAGCAGGGCCTGCACGACCTCGAGGTTGTTGCGTTCGCCGTCGGCACCGATCAGGTAGGTCTCCCCGACGCGTCCGCGCTGGAGGATCGTCCAGACGGCGCTGGAATGGTCATCGGCATGGATCCAGTCCCGGACGTTGGTCCCGCTGCCATAGAGGCGGGGACGCACTCCGTCGATCAGGTTGGTGATCTGGCGGGGGATGAACTTCTCCACGTGCTGGTACGGGCCGTAGTTGTTCGAGCAGTTGCTGATCGTGGCCCTCACACCGAACGAGCGGACCCACGCGCGGACCAGCAGATCCGAACCTGCCTTCGTGGAGGAATACGGGCTGGAGGGGTTGTAGGGGGTGTGCTCGGTGAAGCGCTGCGGGTCATCGAGTTCCAGATCCCCGTAGACCTCGTCGGTGGAGATGTGGTGGTACCGGGTGTTGTGCTTGCGGGCGGCCTCGAGCAGGGTGAACGTGCCGGTGATGTTCGTCTCCAGGAACGGGCGGGGATCGTGCAGTGAGTTGTCGTTGTGCGATTCAGCCGCGTAATGCACGACGGCGTCTGCCTCGCCAACGAGGGTGTCCACCAGGGAGGCATCGCAGATATCGCCCTCGACCAAGCGGAAGCGTTCGGGATCAAGGCCCTTCAGGGAGGCCGTGTTACCGGCGTAGGTCAGCTTGTCCAAGACGGTGACCCGTGTAGCGGTGTTCTCCAGGACGTAGTGCACGAAGTTCGAACCGATGAAGCCGGCACCGCCGGTGACCAAGATTTTGTCCATGGGCATGACAATACCCGGTCGCACGGCGGCCGTTGCCTACCGTTTCTGCGGGTTGACACAGTACGGTTGGGTCCATGAGGGGAATCATTCTCGCCGGTGGTACGGGCTCGCGGCTGCACCCGATCACCCAAGGCATCAGCAAGCAGCTCGTTCCGGTCTACGACAAGCCGATGATCTACTACCCGCTGGCCACGCTCATGCTGGCCGGGATCAGGGAAATCCTGCTCATCACGACCCCGCATGACGCGGACCAGTTCCACCGGCTGCTGGGCGACGGCTCGCAGTGGGGCCTCGAGCTGAGCTATGCCGTGCAGGAATCCCCGGACGGCTTGGCCCAGGCGTTCCTCATCGGCGAGGAGCACATCGGTGACGGAAAGGTCGCCCTGGTGCTGGGCGACAACATCTTCTACGGTTCGGGTCTGGGCACGCAGCTGCAGAAGCTGGCCGACCTGGACGGCGCAGCGGTCTTCGGGTACCACGTGGCCGACCCGCAGGCCTATGGCGTCGTGGAATTCGATGCAGCAGGAAACGCCGTGTCCTTGGAGGAAAAGCCGGAGAAACCCCGCAGCCACTACGCAGTTCCCGGCCTGTATTTCTACGACAACCGCGTCGTGGACATCGCCCGCGCGTTGAAGCCCTCACCGCGCGGCGAGCTGGAGATCACCGATGTGAACCGCCGCTACCTGGAAATGGGTGAACTGAAGGTCTCCGTCCTGCCCCGTGGCACGGCCTGGCTGGATACCGGCACCTTCGAGTCCCTCAACGATGCCTCCAACTACATCCGCACCATCGACGCCCGACAGGGGCTGAAACTCAGCGCCCCCGAGGAGATCGCCTGGCGCCAAGGCTTCATCACCGACACCCAGCTCGAGGCCCTGGCGAAGCCGCTGGTCAAGAGCGGGTACGGCCGGTACCTGCTGAACCTGCTGGAGAGCTCGAACCAGCGCGTCGGCAGCTGATGCGACAATGGTGGCGTGACTTCGCAAACTGAACCCTGGGAAGAACGCGGTGCCAGCATTTCCGCCGAGCACGGCTTCGCCCCCGGACCCGACTTCGAACGCCGTGCCGAAATCGACCTCTCGGCCATCCGGGACAACGTCAAGCGCGTGATCGAACTCGCAGCACCGGCAACCGTCATGGCGGTGCTGAAGGCCGATGCCTATGGGCACGGTGTCCTGCCCGTCGCGGCCGCGGCGCTGAAAGCGGGTGCCGGTTGGCTCGGGTTCGCCCACATCAGTGAGGCGCTGGTGGTGCGTGATGCCGGGATCACCGCCCCCACCCTGGCCTGGCTGCACACCACCGATGCCCCCTTCGCCGAGGCCATTGCCCGGAACATCGACTTGGGGGTTTCCGGCTGGGAACTGGATTACATTGCCGCGGCGGCCAAACAGGCCGAACGGCCGGCCCGGGTCCACCTGAAGATCGATACCGGGCTGGGCCGCAACGGATGCCCCCCGGCCCAGTGGGAGCGGCTGCTGGGCGCAGCCGCTGCCTATCAGGAAGAGGGCCTGCTGCGCGTCGTCGGTGTCTTCACACACCTGGCCGTCGCCGATGAACCAGATCGGGGGGAGACCGATCAGCAATTGGACGTGTTCCGGGATGCGGTCAGCCTGGCCGAAGATGCAGGATTCGATCTGGAAGTGCGCCACGCGGCGAACACGCCGGCCATCCTCTCCCGCCCGGACGCCCATTTTGACCTGGTGCGTCTGGGATTGGGCATGTACGGACTGAGCCCCTTTGCCGACCAGAGCTCCCAGGAGCTGGGCCTGCGGCCCGCCATGCGATTGGTGGCACGCGTCGCCAACGTCAAAAAGGTCCCGGCCGGACAGGGAGTGTCCTACGGGCTGACGTACCGGACCGACGAAGAGACATGGCTGGCACTGATCCCCATGGGATACGGCGATGGAGTGCCGCGCTCCGCAGTGGAGGGACCCGTGCTCATCGACGGACGCAAGCTGCTCAGCCGCGGCCGCATTGCCATGGACCAGTTCGTGGTCGACCTCGGCCAGGTCAGCGACCCAACGTCGCTGGTGGGTACCGAAGCAGTTCTTTTCGGCGGAGACGGGCCGTCGGCCGACGAATGGGCAGCAGCGGCACACACGATCAACTACGAGATCGTCACCCGGATCTCCCCGCGCGTCCCCCGCCTATACGTGGAGGGGTCCTGGGGGCCCAAGGATGCCTGACGCCACGGGAGCCCCGTCAGGAGAAGGGCCGTCTGGCGCTGCCGTCTGGTCCGCCGAGGTGAAGACGTGGGGAACCGAGTCGACGCAGGACCTCGCGGCCCGCATCGGGGCCCGCCTGCTTCCCGGGGACCTGCTGCTGCTGACCGGAGAGCTCGGGGCCGGCAAGACCACATTCACCCAGGGGCTCGGTGCCGGGCTGGGAGTGCGTGAGGGCATCATCTCCCCGACGTTCGTCCTCTCCCGGACCCACCCCTCGGTGACGGGAGGGCCGGACCTGGTGCACGTGGATGCCTACCGGCTCTCCAGTGGCGGCGAGCTCGAGGACCTGGATCTGGAAGCCGGTATGGACCGCTCCGTGACCGTCGTCGAATGGGGTGCGGGCAAGGCGGAACAACTCAGCGACTCGCGGCTGGAAATCACCCTGCAGCGCGAGACGGGTTCGACGATGTCCGAACAGGAAGGGCCCCCACTACTGGACTTTTCGGAAACAGATGCCGACGAGCCACGGACGATCACTGTGGTCGCCTACGGCCCCGCGTGGACGTGTCGCCGGCTCTTCTGAATGCACGAACGGCACCACGACGTCCGGTGTCCACCTCCAGCACACAGCGCTGTGTGCCGAAAGGATGGGTAGTTCTCCCCATCGCGTAGCCGCCGAACCCCACTTAGGCTGGTGCGGATGGAGAGGCTGGATGGCAATGAGGCTGGTTGACGTGGAGCTGCCCCGGGACTGGAGACGGCTCGAGGCTGTGGGGTGCAATTACCTGGCCTGCCATACCGGCGCAGGCGGAGTAGTCCCGGGTGACGACCAGGATGGCGAGTCCTTCCAACTGACGAGCGACGCGGTACCGGTCACGGTGCAGGGGCTCGACATCCTCTCTCCTCCCGGAGGGATCCGTGCTGGCGGGCTTTCCCCGGACCAGATCCCGTCCAGCAGCATCATTGCCGTCGAATATCCGTCCCGTGACGTCATCCGGGGTCTCGACGGGCTCTACGTGGTGGACGTGGCGAGCACCCATATCGCCGGAATGGCGGCCGAGCGCATGGACCTCACGCACCGGCGGTCCGGGGTAGCGCTGTTCACCCGGCGGTGGGTCATGTCCCTGGGCGATCGGACGCTCGAAATCGCAGCGACGTGCCCGCTCGACGACTTCAGCCGCCACATCCATGATTTCGACTCGTTGGAAGACAGGATCCACATCGCAGCATGAGCTCTACACCGACCGCCGCCCGGGAGGCAGCCGACGCCGCCTGGCCCAGCGGACCGCTGGTCCGGCCCGCAGCCTGGGAGGAGATGGTGCAGGCGTGGCCGGGACGGCGAGTCCGACGAACAAGCATCCGTGGAGGCCGGTCGGCGGTGGCGGAACTTGCGGCCCAGGGGTGGGTGGATTCGACGGGTCGTTTCAGCGACCAAGCCCGTGAAGCCCTTCCAAACGCGGCAAATCCTGCCTACACCTGGCACGTGACCGGCCGCCATCAGGGAGTTGTGTCCGAAGTCAGGGCCCATGGCCGGCAGACGGACAGTACGCTGAGCGTCGGCCCCGATGCTGCGACGCTCCGGGCAGCCTCCGGCGATCGGGCCCGGAACCAGGGGCCGGAATCGTCCGTCTCCATCAGGGTCCTGGATTCCCGCGAGATCCCCACCCTGCTGTGCGCATGGGCCGGCGTCCGTCCTGGAGCCTCCAGCACCACACCACGGCTGGAATTGCCGGTCCCCGCGTTCACCGCCCGGGCGAACGGACTGGCCAGTTCGCCTCCGCCCGAATTCGAGCATGCCCGCGAATTGTGGAATGACGATTGGTTCATCTGGGATGTCGTCGCGCCCTCGGGCGCCGAACACGGCTTCATCGGGACCTTGGACCACGGCAATTTCGCCTTCGGGCAGGTGTTCTCCGGTGACGACACCCAGATCCGCCTGGTGCCGATCGGCAGCGGCGCGATCTGGCGGATCCTTGAAGGCGCCCAGCAGATGTGAGCCGGCGCGGCTGACATGGGTCCGCGGCCCGCATACGATGGAGCGGTGCTTATTCTGGCCATTGACACCTCAGCCACCGCTTCCGCCGCCCTGCTGAAGACCCGCTCTGCGGATTCGGCAGCCCAACTGCTGGCCTCCTTCCACACGGAAGAGACCAACACCCATTCCGAGGTCCTGGCCCCGGGCATCCAGGGCCTGCTCGCCGAAACCGGAAATACGGGAGGGGATCTCGACGCCATCGTCGTGGGGGTGGGCCCCGGCCCGTTCACCGGGCTGCGCGTGGGCATTGCCACGGCACGTGCCCTCGGTTTCGCCTGGGGGATCCCCGTCCATGGGGCCATGAGCCTGAACGCATTGGCTCACGATGTCCTAGCAGATAGTGCATCCAGGGGAAATGTCGACCAGGGGTTTACGGTGGCCATCGATGCGCGGCGCAAGGAGCTCTACTGGGCGCATTATGCGGCCGACGGGACGCTGTTGGACGGGCCGCACGTCGGTGTCGCGGAGGCGCTGCCGCCCGGGCCCGTCTACGGTGCCGGGGCCGGTCTCTACGGTGACCGGCTCGCAGGGAACGGAAACAAAGTGGCTGGACCTTTCGCCGACCGCCACCCGTCCGCAGGGTCGCTCGGCGCCTGGGCCATCCGGGTCCTGGGCTCGGGCGGGGAACTGTTGCCCACGACCCCGCTGTACCTGCGTGAGTCCGACGCCCAGGTGCCCGCGCAGATGAAGGGTTCCTCGGCGTCGTGATCTACCGTGACATGACCGAAGCAGATGTCCCGGCGGTGTGGGAGCTCGAGTGCGCGTTGTTTCCCGAGGATGCCTGGCCCCTGGAGATGTTCCGCGACGAGCTGGGGCAGACGGCCACGCGGAGGTATTGGGTTGCGGAGGACGACGGGAAAATCGTCGCCTACTGCGGGATGATGTGCGTGCTCCCGCTGGCGGATGTGCAGACCATCGCAGTGACGCCGGGGTATGAGGGCCGCGGCATCGGCTCGACCCTGCTGCGCCAGCTCATCGAGGAGGCCGGAAGCCGGGGCGCCCGCGACGTCCTGTTGGAGGTCCGCGCCGATAATCCCCGGGCCCAGGCGCTCTACACCCGGTTCGGATTCGAGCACATCCACACGCGGCGCGGCTATTACCCCGGCGGAGTGGATGCGCTGATCATGCGTTTGGAGCTGGACGCCGCGGCCTGACCCGGTCAGATCCGGCGGGCCAGGCGCGCGACGTCGGCGATGGACTCCCCGCCCACCCGGTCGAGTTCGGCCACGATGCCGATCGCCGAGGACCACGCCGATGCGTCGGCGGATTCCGGAACATCGGCGTGCAGCCTGGCTCCGAGACCGGCCAGGCGGTGGGCGCCCGCCAGCGTGGCGCTCGAAACAAGCGAGAGGGCAGCATCCCGGCAGGCCTCCGCGTCCTGGTGGGAGACTGCCAGATGCAGGCGGTGTCGGCGTTCCGGCCAGAGACGGACAAAGCGTTCGAGGTACAAGGCCGCCGCGGCGGAACCCACCTGGTCCGCGAGCGCCTGGAGCGCCGTGGGACACACCAGTGTGCAGGACTCGGGGGCATCCGATGGATCGGCGTGTGTCATGGAACCATGGTGCGCCGCCGACCGGTGGGAACCGCTCAAACCCGGCTCAAGATTCGCGCAAGATCATCTCCGACGACCTTGTGTAAAACTTTTGTCAACCCAGGGGGAGTTCTTGATGTGGGGCAGGGATGCTGGTCCCAACAGCCGGGGAAGCAGATCGCCGGCACTCACCTCCAAGGGGACACAGCATGAACAAGATGACCAAGGGCGCACTGGCCACCGGACTCGGCGTCGCACTGCTGATCGGCGGCGGCGGATCGCTGGCCGTCTGGAACACCAGCGCCCAGGCCAACGCCGGCCAGATCGTCGCCGGCGACATGGGCCTGACGGCAGGGGCCGGAAAGTGGACCAACTCCGCCGGCGCCGATGTCACCACCAAGATGACTGCGGGTACCTACCGGATCGTCCCGGGTGATTCCCTCACCTTCACGCAGCCGGTGGCCGTGACCCTCTCCGGGGACCTGATGAAGGCCAAGCTCACCGTTGCCGACGACTCCCTGACGGCCAACCGCACCTTCAATGCCGCGAACTACTCGGTCACCCCCGTCACCCTCAAGGACTCTGCAGGCCAGGCCATCGACGGCCAGGTGCTCACCTCCAACGGCAACTACACCGCCTCGGTGACGTTCACCTTCAAGGAGTCCACGTCCGGGCTGCAGGACACCAACGCGAAGTACGACTTCAGCAAGGTCGGCTACAAGCTGGACCAGGTGGCCTCCTCGGGCAACCCCACCCCGGCCCCGTAACACCGCCGAACACCCGCATCCCTGACACGGACCACCCCGGAGGCACCCATGAGAACGACGTCGGCACTGAAGACAGCCGCGCTGCTGGCGGTCGCCGTCGTTCTCGGCCTGGGCACTGTCCAGGGCAGCCTCGCAGCCTGGAATGCCACCACCGCTTCGGCGGCGGGAACGGTCCAGGCAGCGGACTTTGCCGTCACGCTCACCTCCGCCGGCAGTGCGGCCCAGCGTCTGACGACCAACGGCCAATCCTCCACGGTGGCCCTGCCCGCCCTCACCGGGCTGAAGCCGGGCCAGACGCAGGCCGTCCCGGTCACGGTCACGAATGCGACAGATGCCGGCCGGGGCGACTTCACGATCGAGCTCACCACCTCCGTCCTGCCACCGAACGGTGCAGCGTCGAAGTACCTCAAGGTGACGGCCGGGCTGCAGTCGTCGGGTAGCTGCCCCGCCTCGGGACTGCCGGCTGCGGCACGGCTGAAACAGGGAGGCTCGGCCACGCTGTGCGTGGCGGTCAGCCTGGATGCCCAGGCCCCGGCAACGGCGGGTGGGCAAGCCAACACGATCGCCGTGAAACTCACCGCCACCCAGGTGTGATCCCCCTTCCCGCACGACGCACTCCAACCGCAAAGGACATCATGGCCCAGCACCTCGCTTCACGGACCCGGACCCGGGACTCCGTTCCCGGTCTGCTGGGGAGTGCCCTGGGCTTGGTGGCGCTCGTGCTGGCCGTCCTGGCCGCCGTGGTGCTGATCATCGTCCCGATGGCCACGGGATCGCAGACCTATTCGGTGCTGACGAATTCCATGCGTCCCCACCTGCCTCCGGGAACCTTGATCATCTCCCGGCCGGTCGCCTTCCAGGATCTGCGGATCGGGGACGTGGTCACCTACCAGCTCGAGTCCGGACGGGCCGACGTCATCACGCACCGGATCGTCTCCACCGCAGCTGACCAGGAAGGCAACACCCTGCTCATCACCCAGGGCGACAACAACGACCTGCCCGATGAAGCCCCGGTCCGCGGGATCCAGGTGCGCGGCAAGCTCTTCTACGCCGTCCCCTATGCAGGATTCCTGGCCAACTGGCTGGGCAACCAGGACCGTGGGCTGGGAGCCCAGATCGCCGCCGTCGTGCTCATGGGCTATGGCGCATGGAACGTGGTCTCCGGGATGCTCGCTCGACGCCGGACACGTTCAGCGAACGACGCCGTCCCCGGCAGGCCGGAGACAGCGGACCCCGTGTCGACCCGCGACGCGACGCGGATGCCAGCAGCCTTCGGCCAACGGACGGCCAGGGAGCACTCGATTGCCCGGCACGTCGGGCAGACCCCACACCGGTCCGGGCACCCACACCGCGAAAAGATCAACCGATGAACCGCCGCCCCAGCCAGGAATCCGGTGTTCCCCGGTCCCGCTCCGCTGCCTGGCGTTGGCCTGCGGTGGTATATGCCGTCGTGGTCATCCTCGGACTGGCCGGCACCGGAGCCCATGCACTGTGGAGCCAGAGCGGGACGGCTGCCGCCAGTGTCAGCACCGGCGCGTGGGCCCCACAACCGGTCAGTGGCGCCGTGGTGTGTTCGGCGGAGACAGGGCTGTTGGCAACGTCCACGTTGCTGACCGTGGATTTCGACTTCCCCCTCGACGCCGATGCCGTGACGGTCGCCGTGAAAGATGGCACCGGGACCACCCGGACCCAGACGATTCGGCGCGGAAGCGGCACCAGTGGAAAGGCCACCCTCACGGTGGAGAGCCGGTGGCTGACCTGGGACAACGGCACGTTCCCCCTGACCTTGACCTCGTCATCCCAGGGAGTCGACAGCAAGCCGCTGAGCCGTTCCGTGGCGTGGAACTACAAACTGATCCACGGGTACATCGCGAGCTGCTGACCCCCTGCCCGGGCCGGCCACTGGCCGCGGGGCCTGGGCCTGGACCGGCGCGCCAGCAGTTCGTGGGCTGCCCCGGATAGACTGCAGCTGGGGCAGCAAGCAATCTGGGGAGATGGCAATGCAGGAACGCAGAGTGGCAGTAGTCGTCGAGGACGACGAGGACATCAGGGGGCTGTTGGAGGCGGTTCTGCTGCAATCCGGGTTCGAGGTCCATCAGACAGGAAGCGGCGTTACCGGCGTCGAACTGGTGGGGCAGCAGGACCCGGAGTTGGTGACCCTGGACCTCGGCCTCCCCGACATCGACGGATTCGAGGTGGCCCGGCGGATCCGGCGCAGCTCCGACGCCCACATCGTGATGCTCACGGCCCGCACCGACGAAATCGACACCGTCCTGGGGCTGGAGACCGGAGCCGACGACTACCTCACCAAGCCCTTCAGCCCCCGCGAACTGCGTGCCCGGGTGGAGGCCATCATGCGCCGTCGCGCCCGGGACCGTGCACCCGTGCTCCCACCGGCTGCGCCCTTGCCCGCAGGCCCGGCGCCGGCCCACTTCGGGACGTGGCAACCGGATGGAGCGCCGCCTTCGGCAACGAGCGGGGGCGACGCGCAGCGGGACTGCCTGCGCCTCAATGGGTTGGAACTTGACCGGCCCACCTACTGCGTCCAGGTGGACGGAGTGGAAATCGCTGTGACGCCCACCGAGTTCACGCTGCTCCATGCTGTGCTCGCCGGAGGCCGCACCGTCAGGACGAAAGCGTCACTGGTCCGCCGACTGCGCGATGAGGAAGCGGACTCCGGGACCTTCGTCTCCGAGGCGGACGAGCGCAGCGTGGAAGTCCACGTCGGGAACCTGCGGCGCAAGCTCGGGGACGACGCGAAGTCACCCCGCTGGGTCGAGACCGTGCGTGGTGTCGGGTACCGGTCGGCGCCGGCACGCTGACCGGCGTCCGGTCGGCACTAAACTGGAAGACATGACTTCCCCCGCACCACTGGTCCTCGGCATCGAATCCTCCTGCGACGAAACGGGCGTCGGGATCGTCCGCGGGACCGAGCTGCTGGCCAACACGGTGTCCTCCTCCATGGACGAGCACGTCAGGTTCGGCGGCGTGATCCCCGAGATCGCCTCCCGCGCCCACCTGGACGCCTTCGTGCCCACGCTCGAGGAAGCCCTCTCGACCGCCGGCGTGAGCCTGGAGGACGTCGACGCGCTCGCCGTGACGTCAGGCCCCGGGCTGTCCGGCGCATTGATGGTCGGCGTTGCCGCCGCGAAGGCCCTGGCGCTGGCCACCGGCAAACCGCTCTACGCGATCAACCACCTGGTGGCGCACGTGGGGGTCGGTGTGCTCGACGGCGGGGCATTGCCCACCAGCCTCGGCGCACTGCTGGTCTCCGGAGGACACACGGAGATCCTCCGCGTGAAGTCACTGACGTCGGACATCGAACTGCTCGGGGCCACCATCGACGACGCCGCCGGCGAAGCCTATGACAAGGTGGCACGCCTGCTGGGGCTGGGCTACCCGGGAGGTCCGGTGATCGACAAACTCGCCCGCACCGGGAACCCGAAAGCCATCCGGTTCCCTCGCGGCCTGACGCTGCCCAAGTTCCTTGGGACGGCCGAAGCACCGGGAAAGCACCGCTACGACTTCTCCTTCTCCGGGTTGAAAACCGCCGTCGCCCGGTGCGTCGAGCAATACCAGGCCCGGGGCGAAGAAGTCCCGGTCGCCGACATTGCCGCCTCCTTCCAGGAAGCGGTCGTGGACGTGGTGACCAAAAAGGCGGTCATGGCCTGCACCGAGCACGGCTTGGAGAACCTGCTGCTGGGCGGGGGAGTGGCGGCCAATTCGCGGTTGCGGGAACTCCTGGCTGCCCGTTGCGCCTCGGCGGGCATCACCTTGCGGATCCCCCCGATCGGACTCTGCACGGACAACGGGGCCATGGTCGCCGCGCTGGCCTCGCAACTGGTCTCGGCCGGCGCGCAGCCCACGGGCATTTCCTTCTCCGCGGACTCGGGGCAGCCGGTGTCGCAGATCAGGCTGTAGGCATCTGTAGCCGCCCGCTCAGGCGATGTGCATCCGGGCGATGTTGTCCTGGACGACGGCGCGCAGGTCCCCGGCGTTCGCCGCGGCGATCTTGCGCTGCCACTGGTAGCCGGCGCCCCCGCGGATGATGCGTTCAACGTCCGCGAGCTCGTCGCTGCACCCGAGCTTGCGGGCTACGGGTTCGAGCCGGTTCAATTCGCGCATCAGGTGGTCGGTCACCAGCATCTCGTCGCCGGCGGCGTTGAGGATGATGATGGCCTCCATGCCGTAGCGTGCGGCACGCCATTTGTTCTCCGTGCGGTGCCACGGCGGCATGACGTCGATGGTGCCTCCGTTGTCCAAGGTGCTGGACATGTCATCGACCAGGCACTGGGTCAGCGCCGCGATTGCCCCAATGTCCTGCAAGGAGGACAACCCGTCGGCGATGCGCATCTCCACGGTGCCAAAGCGGGGGACCGGACGAACGTCCCAGCGGATCTCGGAGATGTCGTCGATGACCCCGGTGTGCACCATGTCCCCGACGTAGCCCTCGAACCCCGACCAGTCGTCAAAATGGTAGGGCAGGCCCGCGGTGGGCAGTTGTTGGAACATCAGGGCCCGGTGGGAGGCGTAGCCGGTGTCTTCGCCGCCCCAGAATGGGCTGGAGGCGGAGATCGCCTGGAAATGCGGCTGGTAGTTCACCAGTCCGTCGACGACGGGCAGTGCCTTCTCCCGACGGTCCAGACCGACGTGGACATGCACCCCGTAGATGACCATCTGCTGGCCCCACCACTGCGTGCGGTCGATGAGGCGGGCATAGCGTTCCTTGTCCGTGACCGGCTGCAGCTTCGGGGTGGCAAACGGGTGGGACCCCGCGGAGTAGAGGTCGATGCCCATCGGATCGGTGACCTGGCGGATGACTCCCAGATTCTCGTGCAGCTGCCCCTTGGCCTGGCCGACGGTCTCGCACACCCCGGTGACGATCTCCACGGTGTTCAGCAGCAGTTCCTGCTTGATGTGCGGGTGTTCGTCGTCGGGGTCCAGTCCGCCGTGGGCTGCGTGGACGCCCTCGAGCACCTGCTGTGCCACCGAGCGCAGGTCGCCCGTGGTGTGGTCAACGAGCGCGACTTCCCACTCGACGCCGAGGGTGGATTGCCGGGAGTCGGCGAAATCGATCTGCATCCGCATTCCTGACGTCGGGGGGAAAAGTACCGGGCCAGTCTATCCGGGTGCGGCGTGGATCCCGGCGCGCTGGGTTCAGGCGGGCTCGACCTCGATGGCCACCCGCCGGTCCCCGACCCGAGTCAGGACCAGCGTGGCCCGCCGTTTGGACTTCTTCCCGGCGCCGGCCAGCAGCACCTTGCGCAGCTCCTCGGGGGCCACATCGAGTCCGCGCTTCTTGATGTCCAACACGCCAATGCCCGCGGATTTGGCCCACATGCGCAACGCCTTCACGTTGTAGGGATGCACCCGCAGCACCCGGTAGGCGCGGGCAAACGGGGTGTCCACCAGCTCGGGGGCGCAAAAGTAGGCGATATGCGGGTCCAGCAGGTGTCCGCCCACCTGCTCCAGTGCCTCGGCCACCAGGCCGGCGCGGATCACCGCACCGTCGGGCTCGTACAGGTATCCCTCGATGTCGCCCACCGGGACGTCGCCGCGGATGGCAGCACCGGGATCGAAGTCGCCGGAGGCGGTGAGTTCGTGCGATCCGCCGCCGGACAACACCAGTGCGGCACGGCGGATCCCGGGACGGGCCAGCGGGCCGAACCAGAGCGCCGCCTCGGTGACGTCCCCGTTCGCGGAAACCCACTGGGCCTCGCAGTTCGCGGGAACGGAATCGTGCGGGATGCCCGGCCCGAGCTTGACCCCCACGGGAAGCCCTCGATCGGCCAGCGACTCGACGTAGGACAGGGGCGGGCTGAAGGCCTCGGGGTCGAACAGGCGCGAGGTCCCCGACGTGGAGGTGGTGCGCCGTGCCGGGTCGAGCCAGACGGCGTCGAATCCCGTCAGGTCGAATCCGGTGGCATCGGCGTTGACGACGCGGGCGTTGGGCCACGGCATGAGGTTCACCGTGGCCGCGGCGGCGGTCGTTTCATCGAGTTCCACGGCCGTGACGTCCAGTTCCAGCGAAGCCATGGCCATGGCGTCTGCGCCCAGACCACACCCGAGGTCGGCAACTTTCGCCAGTCCGGCGTTGACGAATCGGCGGGCGTGCAACGCCGCGACGTTCAGCCGGGTGGCCTGCTCCAGGCCGGCGCGGGTGAACACCATGTGGGAGGCGAAAGGGCCGAGCTTCAGGGCACCCTGGGCGCGGAGACGGGCCTGGTGCACGACGGCGGTGACGAGCTCTGCCTCATGCCCCTCCTTGCGCAGGCGCAGGTTCAGTTCCAGGGCAGCCTGATCCGTCCCCGCAGCATCGGGCGAGAGCGAATTGAGCAGGCCGAAGCCCTCGGGTGAGAGGACTGCTGCAAGATTTTCCGTGGCGGGAGCGGGGGAGGGCATGGAAACTACCCTAGCGCTGGGGTCGGCCAACGTCCCCCGCCGGTTCGGGCCGACGATGTCTGGTGCAGATACCCTGTTCGTACCGGAACGAAGCAGACCATGGACTACAGCGCGACAGGCGCCGGCCCCAACCATCGCCGCCCCGAAGGAGATCCGGGATGACCGGCAGGGCCGCTGGTCAGCTTCCCTGGCCCGACCAGTTGTCCCCGCCGCAGCAATGCGGCCATCCACAGGAGTAGCCATGTCCCTCGGTGCATCGATCTTCAGCATGGTGCTGGGAGGAGGCTGTCTTCTCCTGGGAATTCTGGCCTACACCGGCATCAACCGCACCGGCCAGTTCATGCGTCGGATCACCACGGGTGTCCCGGACCTGGCGTTGTTGTACCTCGGGATCTTCTTCTTTTTCCTTCCCCTCGCAGTGCTGGTGATGGACGAGGTCCCGCCGATCCTGGCGGTGCTGGTGGGTTTCGGGGTCCTGGGCAGCCTGTTAGTCGGTGTCGTTGGCTTCCTGTGGATGCCCCGCTTCATGCGACCGCGTTGGATGAAGGACCGGGACCGGGAAGTCCGGGACCACCGACGCCCGGGCGGGTACCGTTGAGGCATGCATTCCCACCACGAGACCCCCGGCTTCCCGACAGCGACGCCTGCCGTGGCAGGAGCAGCCGAGGAGATGGGGGAGTCCGCCCTGCCCGGAGCTGACGACGGATTCCTGGGACGTTTCCCCGAGGCGGTCGCCGCCGACGCGCTCGCCGACGGGCAGCCGGTCCGGCGCGACGGCCTGGCCTTCCGCGTCATGCTCTATGCGGCGTTGGCAGTGGGCGCGGTGACTGGTTTGTCGCTCATCGCCGCGTGGATCCTCCAAGCGGTCCTGGCCGGCTCCTACATCCGTGCCGGGGGCGACTACTTCAGCGCCGGCATCGAGGCGACCGCGGCCCGGGAGCTGCTCTCCGTGCCGGTCGGCGGATTCGTGGTGGTCCTGCTGCTGTGCCTGGTGGGGATGTGCGTGGGCGCCTGGGGCATCCAGCGCGGCAAGGCCCGGACCGCGGCGTAGCCCCGGCAGGTGACGCCCCGCCGTCGTGCATTTTGGCACTCGCCTTGACCGAGTGCCAACGACCTCATAGAGTCAGTGTTAGCACTCGAACCCATCGGGTGCTAATAGCCTGAGGTACTTGCCAGCTGGCACCGCGACGACGGTTGGTACACCCCAACGGCCCCGTAACCATTGGTAACTCACGCAAAGGAGAGATCCGCATGTCGGTCTCCATTAAGCCTCTCGAGGATCGCATTGTTGTTCAGCCGCTCGAGGCAGAACAGACCACGGCTTCCGGCCTGGTCATCCCGGACACCGCCAAGGAGAAGCCCCAGGAGGGCAAGGTCGTGGCAGTGGGCCCGGGTCGCGTTGACGACAACGGCAACCGCGTTCCCGTCGATGTCGCCGAGGGCGACGTCGTCATCTACTCGAAGTACGGCGGCACCGAGGTCAAGGTCGGCGGCGAGGAGTACCTGGTGCTCTCCGCCCGCGACGTGTTGGCCATCGTCGTCAAGTAGTTCCCCAGTGTGAAGCCCCGGCCGCCCAGGTCGGGGCTTCACTCGGTTACCAAGGAGTAGCAGCATGGCTAAACAGCTTTCATTCAACGACGACGCCCGCAAGGCGCTCGAGGCCGGCATCAACAAGCTGGCCGACACCGTCAAGGTCACCCTCGGCCCGCGCGGCCGCAACGTGGTCCTGGACAAGAAGTGGGGCGCCCCCACGATCACCAACGACGGTGTGACCATCGCCCGCGAGATCGAGCTCGACGACGCCTACGAGAACCTCGGCGCCCAGCTCGCCAAGGAGGTCGCCACCAAGACCAACGACGTCGCCGGCGACGGAACCACCACCGCCACGGTGCTCGCCCAGGCCCTGGTCAAGGAAGGCCTGCGCAACGTCGCGGCCGGTGCAGCCCCGGGTGAGATCAAGCGCGGCATCGAGGCCGCCGTCGAGGCCGTCGCCGCCCGCCTGGCCGAAAACGCCCGCCCGGTCGAGGGCGAGGATGTCGCCAACGTGGCGGCCATCTCCGCCCAGAACGACGAGATCGGCGAGCTGCTGGCCAAGGCCTTCGGCACGGTGGGCGCCGAGGGTGTCATCACCATCGAGGAATCGAACACCACCTCGACCGAGCTGGTCATCACCGAGGGCATGCAGTTCGACAAGGGCTACCTGTCACCGCACTTCGTCACCGACGCAGAGCGCCAGGAAGCAGTCCTGGAGGACGCCCTGATCCTGGTCAACTCCGGCAAGATCTCCTCGGTGCAGGACTTCCTGCCGCTGCTGGAGAAGGTCCTGCAGGCCAACAAGCCGCTGTTCATCATCGCCGAGGACGTCGAGGGCGAAGCCCTCTCGACCCTGGTCGTGAACAAGCTGCGCGGCACGCTGAACGTCGTGGCCATCAAGGCCCCGGGCTTCGGCGACCGCCGTAAGGCCATGATGCAGGACATCGCCATCCTCACCGGCGCCCAGGTCGTTTCCCCCGACCTTGGCCTGAAGCTGGACCAGGTCGGCACCGAGGTCCTCGGCACCGCCCGCCGCATCACGGTCACCAAGGACAACACCACCATCGTGGACGGCAAGGGCGACACCGCCGACGTCAACGACCGCGTGGCGCAGCTCAAGGCCGAGATCACCCGGACCGACTCGGACTGGGACAAGGAGAAGCTCCAGGAACGCCTGGCCAAGCTCTCCGGCGGCGTCGGAGTGATCCGTGTCGGCGCGGCCACCGAGGTCGAGCTCAAGGAACGCAAGCACCGCATCGAGGACGCCGTGTCCGCGACGCGTGCAGCCATCCAGGAAGGCATTGTCGCCGGTGGCGGCACCGCCCTGGTCGACGCGCTCTCCGTGCTCGACACCGACCCGAAGGTGACCGCCCTCGAGGGCGACGCCGCAGCTGCCGTGGGCATCGTGCGCCGTGCGTTGGTCCAGCCGCTGCGCTGGATCGCGCAGAACGCCGGCTTCGACGGCTACGTCGTGGCCAACCACGTGTCCGAGTCCCCCGTGAACTCCGGCTTCAACGCCAAGTCCGGTGAGTACGAGGACCTGCTGGCTGCCGGCGTCATCGACCCGGTCAAGGTCACGCGCTCGGCACTGCGCAACGCCGCTTCCATCGCCGCCCTGGTTCTCACCACCGAGACCCTGGTCGCCGATAAGCAGGAAGACGACGAGCACGACGGGCACAACCACTAGGCCCCAGCACGACGCCGGACCCTCCCGACGCACTCCGGTGCGGCGGGAGGGTTCCTGCGTTTAAAGGGTGTCCGGAGGCGCCAGCCGGTAGCATGGCGTGCGTCACGGTTTCCCGCCCCTGGAAGGCTTTTCGATGAGCAGGCCCGCATCCCGCTTCGACGTCGTCATCATCGGAGGCGGACACAACGGGCTCACCGCAGCGGCCTACCTGGCCCGTGCCGGAAAATCGGTCCTGGTGCTGGAAAAACTGGACCAGGTCGGCGGCGCCGCGGTGTCGGCCCGCCCCTTTCCCGGCATTGACGCCCACCTCTCGCGCTATGCGTACCTGGTGAGCCTGCTGCCCCAGCAGATCGTTGATGACCTGGGGCTGGAGGTCTCCTTCGTCGGACGCCGCTACTCCTCCTATACGCCCGACCCGGCCAACCCCTCCACCGGCCTGCTCATCGACGAAGGCGCACCGGATGCCACGGCGGCGTCCTTCGCGTCCATCGGCGCGCCGGACGGGGAGGCGGAGGCCTTCTCGACGTTCTACGCGGACTGCCAGCGCCTGACCCAGGCACTGTGGCCGACAGTGACCAGCCCCCTGCTGACCCGTTCCCAGGCCCGCGCCCGGGCCGCGGAGGCGGGCGCCGCGGACGCGTGGGACCGGTGGGTGGAGCAGCCCGTGGGCGAGGCCATCACCGGGGCACTGCACAGTGATGTGGCACGCGGCGTCGTGCTCACCGACGGCCTCATCGGCACGTTCTCCCAGGCCCACGACGTCGATCTGCAGCAGAACATCTGCTTCCTCTACCACCTCATGGGCGGCGGAACGGGGGAGTGGCGGGTTCCCCGCGGCGGCATGGGGGCCGTCTCGGCGGAACTGGAGCGTGCCGCCCGCTCCGCAGGAGCCGTCATCGCCACCGGCGCCGAGGTCCTGTCCATCGATTCCGACCGGGTGGTGACCTACCGCCACCAGGGTTCAGCGCACACGGTCACGGCCGGCACCGTGCTGGCCAACGTCGCCCCGGACGTGCTGGACCACCTCAGGGGAGGCCACGCCCCAGCTGCACCGGAACGGCCGAACCACCACCGGGAGGGAGCCCAGGTCAAGGTGAATCTCCTGCTCACCCGCCTGCCGCGGCTGCTGGATCAAACAGTCAGCCCGGAAGCCGCCTTGGGAGGCACCTTCCACATCAACGAGACCTTCACCCAACTGCAGCACGCCTACGACCAGGCGGCCGCCGGGCAGGTGCCGTCCCCCTTGCCGTGTGAGATCTACTGCCATTCGCTGGCCGACCCCAGCATCCTCTCGCCCGCCCTGCAGGAAGCCGGAGCCCACACCCTCACCGTGTTCGGCCTCCACGTTCCCGATCGCCTCGTCACCGAGGAGAACAACGATGCCCTCCGCGACCAGCTCCAGGCGGCGGTCTTCGCCTCGCTGGACTCGGTGCTCGCCGAACCCCTCGAGGACCTGCTGATGCTCGATTCCGCGGGCCATCCCTGCGTGGAAACCAAAACCACCCTGGACATCCAGCGGGCCCTGGGCATGCCGCGCGGCAACATCTTCCATGGTGGCCTCGACTGGCCGTTCGTCGAAGACGATGCCCCGTTGGAGACGCCCGCCGACCGCTGGGGAGTCGCCACGGACCACCCGCACATCCTGCTCTGCGGATCCGGCGCCCGGCGCGGGGGAGCGGTCAGCGGCCTCGGCGGACACAACGCCGCCAAGGCAGTACTGGAGCTCCTCGCAGACATCTAATGGTCACGTTCCGGTAACGACGGGCTGCTAGCATGGCTGGCCGGTGCGGCGCAGGCCGCCCGCCGGGGGGACGACCAGACCAGCCACACGGAAGGCAGATCGCCATGGCCGAGCCGCGGCACGCATCGACGCAGCCCGGGCCCGACACGAGACGCCCAACCCCGGTGAAGCCGGGATACCGTCCCGAGGTCCAGGGGCTGCGCGCCCTCGCCGTCCTCATGGTCGTCACCTACCACGTATGGCTCGGGAGGGTCTCCGGCGGCGTCGACGTCTTCCTGCTCATCTCCGCCTTCCTGCTGACCTCATCCTTCGCCCAGAAGGTGTCCTCCGGCCGGCGCGTCGGCCTGCTCGGCTACTGGCTGCGCCGCTTCACCTCGCTGTTGCCGGCGGCCGTCGTCGTGCTCCTGGCGGTGCTGGCGGCCACCGCCTCGCTGCTGCCGCGCACCCGCTGGGACGGGATCTTCGAGCAGACCTGGTCCACCCTGTTCTACGTCCAGAACTGGACGCTGGCCCGCGAATCGGTGGACTACTATGCGCAGGACCATGCCGCGGCCAGCCCCCTGCAACATTTCTGGTCCCTGTCGATCCAGGGCCAGGTCTTCATCCTCTGGCCGCTGATCATCACCGGGTGCGCGGTGCTCTGGAAACTGCTGCGCCGGGCACGCCCCGCCCTCGGCTTCGGGACCGTTTTGGCCGTGGCGTTCGGCCTGGTGTTCGCCGGATCGTTGGCCTACTCGATCCACCTCACGGCCACCAGCCAGGCGTGGGCCTACTTCGACACCGGGGCCCGGCTCTGGGAATTCGCCCTGGGATCGCTGCTGGCCGTGCTCATCCCGCGGGCCGGACGACTCCCGCTGGCGGTAAGGGTCGTGATGGGCTGGGCCGGACTGGCCGCCATGCTCTCCTGCGGGATCCTGCTCCAGGTCCAACAGCAATTCCCCGGTTACATCGCGCTGTGGCCGACCCTGGCCGCAGCGGCGATCATCATCGCCGGCCGGACCGGCCACCGGCTGGGCGTGGACCGCCTGCTGGCCGCGAAACCGCTGACCCGGCTGGGCGACATCTCCTACGCCCTCTACCTCTGGCATTGGCCCGTGCTGGTGTTCTTCTTCTCGACGCGGGAACTGGAGGAACCAGGCTTCCTGGGCGGGCTCGGCATCATCGCCCTGTCCCTGGCCCTGGCCTGGGCGACCACCCGCATGATCGAGACGCCCTTCCACGCGTGGTCCTGGCCGACGGCCCACCGGCACCGGCTCGGGCTGGTGGTGGGCCTGCTCGTCGGTGTCGTGGCCATGCCGCTCACCGGCTGGCAGGCCCGGGTGGCCGCCTACGAGACCAGTGCGGCCTCCCAACCGGCCCAGGACAACCCCGGGGCAGCAGCGCTGGAGCCCGGATTCACGTTCACCGGCGACCCGGAGGCCGCGGTGCTGCCGCTGGCCAGCCAACTCCCGACCCAATGGTCCAACTACGGAGGCGAGTGCACCCACGGCTACGAGCTGGCCGACCCGGCCATGGAGTACTGCCAGATGGGCGGGAACCCGGCGACCGCGAAGAAGACCATCATCGTCGCGGGCGACTCCCACGCCCAGCACTGGACCGCGGCCCTGGACGCCGTGGCGGAGCGGAACAACTGGGCCTGGGTGCTCGTCACGCGTCCCGCCTGCCGCTTCGGCGCCGAGAGCCCCGAGCGCGACGCCGACTGCAACGCCTTCAACGCCGCGGCCACCCGCTACGTCCTGGGGCACGACGCCGTTGCCGTCCTCACGCTGGGAACGCAGACTTCGTTCCATCCGGGCGCAGAGGGTGGAACACCTGCCGACGCCGAGAAGATCGTTCCGGGCTACGCCGAGGGCATCCGTCCGATCCTCGCCCAGGGCAAGCGGGTCATCGCCATGCGCGACACCCCGCGCTTCACCCACAACGTCCCGGAATGCGTGGACCTGAACGGTGCCGATTCACCGAAGTGCCAGGCACCGGTCGACGACCTGGTGGTCGCCCACTCGCCGCTGTCCGACCTGCGCACGGAAAACCTGGACGGAAGCCTTCCCGGGAAGCTGGGCTACCTGGACATGACCGAGGTGCTCTGCCCGGAGGGCATCTGCCGCCCGGTGGTGGGCAACGTGCTGGTCTACCTGGACGAATCCCATCTGACCAAGACCTATGCGCGCACCACGGCCGACATTTTCGAACGGAAATTCCGCGACGCCCTCGGCGATTGAAGCAGCTGCCGGCGTTGCGTTGCACACACTGCCGGACACGGGGCATACCGGCGGGGCCTTGGAGGTTCTAGGATGTAATGAATCCCCCGCTGGCTCGCGAAAGGTTCCCCATGTCCGAGTTCAATCCCTTTGCCCTTGAAGGCCTCACCTACGACGACGTGCTCCTGTTGCCTGGCCCGACGGACGTCATCCCCTCCGAGGCGGACACCTCCACCCGGCTGACCAAGCGGATCAACATCAACATCCCCCTGCTCTCCGCTGCCATGGACACCGTCACCGAGGCGCCGATGGCGATCTCGCTGGCCCGCCAGGGCGGCATCGGCATCATCCACCGCAACCTCTCCATCGACGACCAGGCCCGCCAGGTGGACCAGGTCAAGCGCAGCGAATCCGGCATGATCACCGACCCGGTGACCATCAGCCCCGACGCCACGCTGCAGGAACTCGATGACCTGTGTGGCCACTACCGGGTCTCCGGGCTGCCGGTCGTGGACAGCGACAAGAAGCTGCTGGGCATCATCACCAACCGCGACACCCGGTTCATCCCTCGCGAGCAGTTCATGACCACGCGGGTCTACGAGACCATGACGGCCATGCCACTGATCACCGCAAAGGTCGGCGTGCCCCGCCAGGAGGTCATCGACCTGCTGAGCAAGCACCGCATCGAAAAGCTCCCGCTGGTCAACGACGCAGGCATCCTGCAGGGCCTGATCACCGTCAAGGACTTCGACAAGGCCGAGCAGTACCCGCTGGCCACCAAGGACGACGAGGGCCGGCTGCGCGTCGGTGCAGCCGTCGGCTTCTTCGGCGAGGGCTACGACCGCGCCATGGCACTGGTCGATGCAGGCGTGGACGTACTGGTCGTCGACACCGCAAACGGCCACAGCCAGGGCGTGCTGGACATGATCGCCCGCCTGAAGAAGGACCCCGCGGCAGCGCACGTGGACGTCATCGGCGGCCAGGCGGCCACCCGCGAAGGCGCCCAGGCCATCATCGATGCCGGAGCCGACGCCATCAAGGTCGGCGTGGGACCGGGCTCCATCTGCACCACCCGCATCGTCGCCGGGGTCGGCGTCCCGCAGATCACCGCCATCTACGAATCGGCGAAGGCGGCCATCCCCGCGGGTGTCCCGCTGATCGCCGACGGCGGCCTGCAGCACTCGGGCGACATCGGCAAGGCGCTGGTGGCCGGAGCCGACTCCGTCATGCTCGGTTCGCTGCTGGCCGGCACCGCCGAGTCCCCGGGCGAACTGGTCTTCATGAACGGCAAGCAGTTCAAGGCCTACCGCGGCATGGGCTCCCTGGGTGCCATGCAGACCCGCGGCAAGAACACCTCCTACTCCAAGGACCGCTACTTCCAGGCCGACGTCCCCACCGACGAGAAGCTGATCCCCGAGGGCATCGAAGGCCAGGTTCCCTACCGGGGGCCGGTCTCCGCCGTCGCGCACCAGTTGGTGGGTGGGCTGCACCAGACCATGTTCTACGTCGGCGGACGCACCATCCCCGACCTGAAGGAACGCGGCAAGTTCGTGCGCATCACCGCGGCCGGACTGAAGGAATCGCACCCGCACGACATCATGATGACCGTCGAAGCACCGAACTACCGGTCGCGGTAGCACCGGTGGCCCCCTCTCCCGTCCAGCTGAAGAAACTCGCCCGCGCCCGCATGGAGCGCACCGGCGAAAGCTACACGACAGCCCGCAAGGCCATCCTCGACGGACGGCCCGAACGGCCCTCGGCCCGCCCGGCTCCGGCCGGGGCCGCAGGCGCCCGGGCGCAACGGGAGGGGGCCGGCTCCACAGCTGAGGCCCCGGCCATCGCGGACCCCGGCGAACTCCCCGAATACCCGGCCCCCGCCGACGTCACCCAATATGACGCCGGGCTCTGGCACCGTGTCCTCACCCAGGCAGGGGTCACCGACCCGGTGACCGGGGACCCGCTCAGCGAGGCCATGCTCGCCGGATTGGCCGGCGGGATCGGTTTCATGGTCTTCGTCTTCGAGGACGAGGAAACCACCACCGCCAGCGTGGTCACCCGGGCCCACCCGGAGCCCTACACCGAGAACCTGCTCGCCCGCTGCGGAGCCGTCGTGCGCGAGCAGAAGACCGGCAGCACCCGGCTGGCTGCCCAGTACCTCGACGAGGGGCTGGATGCGGGCCGTGCCGTCGTGGTCCGCGTCAGCCGCGCCGCGCTCCCGTGGGTGGAAGGCGGCATCGCCGACGCCGATGAACCAGTGGATGTCGCAGTGCTCGGAGAGCACGACGACGGGGATCTGCTCATCGATGACGGTTCCGGCGGGCTGCAACTGATCTCGCCCGCCGATCTGGAAACGGCCCGCAGCCGGCGCAAGGCAGGCAAGAACTGGCAGGCCTGGATCCCGGCATCCACCGGACCCGACGCGAAGACCCTGTCAGCCCACGCCATCACGGCGATCGGCGAGACCACCGGGCGCCTGCTGGGCACCCGGGAACTGGACGGTGTCCCCGCCCACTTCGCCAGGAACTTCGGGGTCGCCGGACTGCGGACCTGGGCCGATCGGCTCCTGGACACCACCACCGCAGCGGGCTGGACCCGGATCTTCGCCGAACCCGGGCGGCTGGCCCACGGCCTGGAAATGGTCGCCCTCTTCCTCACCGACGGCCGCTATGGTGGCCCCGGCGGGCTGCGCGGCCTCTACGCCGACTTCCTGGACGAGGCCGCGACACTGCCCGGCCTGGCGACGGTGGGGGAGTGTTCGGCCGCCTACCGCGAGCTGGCCGACCGCTGGGATGAGCTGGCCGAGATGATCGACCCCGATGTGGACCCTGCTTCGCGCAGCAGCCACTTCGCCGGAATCGCCGCGTCGGCCACCCGGATCGCCGACGCCGAGGAGCACGCCGCACGGCGGCTCGCCGACGTGGTGGCAGGACTCGGAAACTCCACGTCACCGCGGGGATAGTTTTTGCCCGCCGGTGCGTTGTACCCAGTAGGCTTATCCAAACGAACCTATTGAGGAGACCAGTTATGGCCACCGGGGGCAATCCGATGTTCCAGTCCAAGGCGTTCCGCGAGCAGATGCGGCCCGCCGGGGACTCCAACACCCAACGGACTGCGGAGCCGATGAGCGCCCAGTCCCTGCAGGATCTCTACAACGCACCGTCAGCCGGCCCGGCACAGACCGGCCGCCTGACCTACAACGACGTCGTCTCCAAGACCGTGCTGATGTTCGGTGTCCTGGTGATCACGGCGGTCATCGGCTGGCAGATCCCCGCCCTGATGCTGCCCGGCGTCATCATCGGCCTGGTGTTGGGGCTGGTCAACAGCTTCAAGCGCGAACCCTCGCCGGTGCTCATCATGCTCTACGCCGCGGCCGAGGGCCTGTTCCTCGGCGGCCTGTCACAGGTGATCGACGCGCTCTACCCGGGGGCAGCCGTCCAGGCGGTCATCGCCACCTTCTCGGTCTTCGCCGTCACGCTGGCCCTGTATCGTTCGGGCAAGTACCGGGCCACCCCCAAGATGACCCGCATGTTCTTCATCGCCATGGGCGCCTACCTGGTCTTCAGCCTGGTGAACCTGGGCCTGATGCTCTTCGGCGTCACCGACAGCATGTTCGGGCTGCGCCACGGCTGGATCGGCCTGGCCATCGGCGCGTTGGCCGTCCTGTTGGCCACCTACTCGCTGGTGCTGGACTTCACCCAGATCCAGCGCGGCGTCGAACAGGGCGCCCCGGCGAAGTTCGCCTGGACCGCAGCCTTCGGCCTCACCGTGACCATGGTGTGGCTGTATGTGGAGATCCTGCGCATCATTGCCATTCTCCGCGAGTAGCATCAGCATCATCCAGGACGACGGCGGCGCCCAACCCGGGTGCCGCCGTCGTCATGTATTGACCCCCCGAACCGCCACGGCGCTACCGTAGGGGGATGTCCAAGCAGGAAGGGACCCACGCATGAGTGCTCCGACGTCCGCGCCCACGGGCCGGCAGTTCACGATCCACGGCGGAGGCGCCACGGCGGTCATCACCGAGCTGGCTGCCGGCCTGCGCAGCTACCAGCGCGATGGCGTCGACCTGGCCCAGCCCTACGGGGAGGATTCGCTCCCACCCTCCGGCTCGGGCATCCTGCTGGCTCCCTGGGGCAACCGGATCCGCGACGGGCGCTGGGAGCTGGACGGAAAGGTCCAGCAGCTGGACATCACCGAGGCGAAGAACAACAACGCGACCCACGGCCTGCTGCGCAACACCGGCTACCGGGTCGAATCATCCAGCGAAGCCTCGATCTGCCTCGCCGCGGACATCTTCCCCCAGCACGGCTTCCCCTTCCGGATGACCCACACGGCCTCCTATACCCTCGATTCCGAGGGTGGACTCTCCGTCACCCAGGATCTGGTCAACCACAGCGAACGCCCGGCCCCCGCGGCCCTGGGCGCGCACCCGTACCTGTGCCTGGGCGACGTCCCCACCGAGGACCTGGTGCTCACGGTGCAGGCCGATACCGCGCTGGTCGTCGATGACCGCCTCATCCCCACCGGCACCACGCCGGTGGCCGGGGACCACGACTTCCGCACGGGGCTCCGCGTCGGCGACGTGCGCGTGGACGTCGGACTCACCGGGCTGACACGGCACGACGACGGGGTGTACCGGTATCGGCTGATGGCCCCGGACGGGCGCGGGGTCGGCATCTGGGCCGATACGACGTTCGGTTATGCGCAGGTCTTCGTGACCGAGAACTATGCAGGAGTGCCGCTGGCGGTGGCGGTCGAACCCATGAGCGCCCCGGCCAATGCGTTCAACTCCGGCGACGGACTCGTCTGGCTGGCCCCGAACGAGCACCTCATCGGACGCTGGGGTATCGAATCATGGCTCTAGACGCCGACCGGCAACGACGCGACGTCACCGCCGAGATGCCCTACGGTGTCCGGGTCGCCGCCGCGTGGAGCTGGCGGATCGCCATCATCATCGGCTGCACCGGACTGCTGCTGTGGCTGCTCAGCCACGTTTCCCTGCTGGTCATCCCGCTGATGATCGCCGCCCTGCTGGCCGGCCTGCTGATGCCGGTGGTCCGGCTGCTGCGGCGCTGGCAGGTCCCCAACGGGTTGGCCACCGGCCTGACCATGTTGGCGTTCCTGGCGGCCATCACCGGCCTGCTGCTGCTGGTCGGCCGGACCATGGCCCAGGGCATGATGAGCCTGTGGCAGCAGGCCCTGACCGGCATCTCCCAGGTCCAGCACTGGCTCTCCACCGGACCACTGCACCTGACGAACCAGGACGTGGACCGCTACGTCGACGGCGTCCTGACCCAATTGCAGTCCAACAGCAACACGATCCTCAGCGGTGCCGTCTCCTGGGGGAGCACGCTGGGCCACTTCGCCGCCGGCCTGCTGCTGGCACTGTTCTCGCTGGTGTTCTTCCTGCTCGAGGGCGAACGCATCTGGTCGTTCGTGGTGCGGCTCATGCCCCGCAAGGCCCGCGCCGCCACCGACGGCGCGGGACGCAAGGGCTGGGTCAGCCTGGTCAATTATGTGCGCGTCCAGCTCTTCGTCGCCTTCATCGACGCCGTCGGCATCGGGGTCGGCGCGGCCATCCTGGGGGTGCCGCTGGCCTTCCCGCTGGGTGGCCTGGTCTTCATCGGCTCCTTCATCCCGGTCATCGGCGCCCTGGTGACCGGTGCCGTTGCCGTGTTGCTGGCCCTGGTGGCCAACGGCTGGGTCAACGCGCTGATCATGCTCGGCGTGGTCCTGCTGGTGCAACAGGCCGAATCCCATATCCTGCAGCCCCTGGTGATGGGCCGGGCGGTGAGCCTGCATCCGCTGGCCGTCGTCCTGGCCGTCGCCGGTGGCTCGCTCATCGCCGGCATTGCCGGGGCACTGTTCGCGGTGCCCGTCCTGGCGGTGCTGAACACCATGATCCGCTACATCTCGGCGCGCGGTTGGGAGACCCCCGACTCCGGCGCCACCGATGGCGACCCGCCGTCCGGACCCGCTACCGCGCTCACGGCACCGGCAGACCTCGACGGCGAATCCGCTGCCGTCCCGCCGATTCCCCCACGTACCGCAGAGCCACCCCAGTGACCGATACCTTTCACGAAAGCGCCACCATGCAGCAGCCCCTGGAAACCACAGCCCAAGAAACCCTGCCCGTCAGCCTGGCCGACATCGAGGCCGCAGCCGAACTGCTGGAGGGCGTCATCGCCCGCACCCCCATTGAACACTCCCGGGCCCTGGGGGTGCTGACCGGCAGCGACGTGTACCTCAAATGCGAGAACCTCCAACGCGCCGGCTCCTTCAAGGTGCGCGGCGCCTATGTGCGCATGGCCCGGCTCACCGAGGAGGAGAAGGCCCGCGGCGTGGTCGCTGCATCGGCTGGCAACCATGCCCAGGGCGTGGCGGTGGCTGCCGACCGGCTGGGCATCAAGGCGCGCATCTACATGCCGCTCGGCGTCGCCCTGCCCAAGCTGACGGCCACCAAGGACCACGGAGCCGAGGTCGTCCTGCACGGACACAACGTCGACGAGGCACTCGCCGAGGCCCAGCGCTACGCCGACGCCACCGGGTCCGTGTTCGTGCACCCCTTCGACAACGCCGACATCATCGCCGGGCAGGGGACCATCGGCCTGGAACTGCTGGAGCAGCTGCCCGACGTGGACACGGTGCTCATGGGAGTCGGAGGCGGCGGACTGCTGGCCGGCGTTGCGACAGCCATCAAGGCCAAGGCTGCCGAGCAGGGCCGGGAGATCCGCATCATCGGGGTCCAGGCTGAAAACGCCGCTGCCTATCCTCCCTCGCTGGCCGCCGATGCCCTGGTGCCGCTGGAGAAGGTCTCCACCATCGCCGACGGCATCGCCGTGGGCCGTCCGGGCCAGCTGCCCTTCCAGATCATCCGCGAGCTGGTGGACGACGTCGTCACAGTCAGCGAGGACGCCTTGGCACGGGCCCTGGTGTTCCTGCTGGAGCGTTCCAAGCTGGTGGTCGAACCTGCCGGCGCGGTGGGTGTTGCCGCGCTGCTGGAGGGAAAGCTGGCCGAGCTGGGCATCGATTCCCAGCGCACCGCCGTCGTGCTCTCCGGGGGCAACATCGACCCGCTGCTGATGCTCAAGGTGATCCAGCGCGGGCTCGCCGTCGCCGGACGGTACCTGACAGTGCGGATGATGCTCGATGACCGGGCCGGGGAGTTGGCCACCATCTCCCGCGTCATCGCCGAATCCGACGCCAACGTCACCGGTGTCGACCACACGCGCATCGGCGGTTCGCTGTCGATGGGGGACGTCGCCATCACGATCGACATGGAGACCAAGGGGCACCTGCATTCCGAGCAGGTCCTGGACAACCTGCGGGCCGAGGGGTTCCAGCCGGTCGTCATCACCACGTAGGAGACGACGGTTAAATGCCTGCGGGCCGCAACTCCGTGAAGGAGATGCGGCCCGCAGTGGCGTGGGGAGTGCGCTTAGCCCTTGTAGGGCTTGGCGGCCAGGATCTCCACGTTGATGGACTTGCCGTTCGGGGCGGTGTAGCTGAGCTTGTCGCCCACCTTCTTGCCGTGCACCGCTGCGCCGATCGGGGACTTCTCGCTGTAGACCTCCAGGCCTGAGTCTCCGGCGACCTCGCGGCTGCCGAACAGGAAGGTGGTCTTGTCGCCGGCGATGGTCGCGTCGACCAGCATACCGGGTTCGACGACTCCGTCATCGGCCGGGGCGTCGCCCACTTCTGCCTTCTGCAGGAAGTCCTTGAGGTAGGCGATGCGGGCTTCCGCCTTGCCCTGCTCTTCCTTGGCTGCGTGGTAGCCGCCGTTTTCCTTCAGATCGCCCTCGGAGCGTGCCTGTTCGATGCGGTCGACGATCTCGGCGCGGCCGGGACCCTGCAGGTGTTCGAGCTCGGTGGACAAGCGGTCGTAGGCCTCCTGGGTGAGCCAGAGAGCCGGTTCATGGTTGGTGGTCACGGTTACTTCTCCTTGTAGTAATGGCCGGTCAGGTGACCGGCCGCCGAACTGCAGTGTTTGCCCCGCCACTGACGATGCAAACAAAGACCCCGCCGTGCGTGGTGAAGAACCGCGGTCCGTCACCAGGTCAAGGCGGGGTGGATCGTATGAACATGATTTTACCCATTACGGGGCGAAAACCCCAAGTGGTGGTGTACCCGGCGGGTCATGTGCCGGTTAGCCGACCACCCAACAGGACGTCGCGCCGCCGGTCACGCCGAGGGATTCGGTGCGCACGTCGAAGGCCTTGACCGTCGATTGGCGGCCCTTGCCCTCCGTGGGACCGAAGGTGACGGTCTTCCAACCGACCACGGCGTAGGACTCGTTCATCACCTGAAGGTTGCAGGCCACAGTGTCCTGGCGCTTCTTCTCCAGCTGGATGGTGACATTCGCCGTCGTATCGGAAGTGATGTCGAAGGCGACGTCCTTGCTGGTGTACGGCTTGAAATTCCACCAGGCCATGAGCGCTGCGGCGGCGATCCCGAGGACGAGCGCGATGCAGATCACGATGATTCTACGCCGACCGCTGAATGGGCGCTTGGGTGAGCCATAACGAGTGGCTACGCTGGAGGGTGGCGCGCCGTCCGTTGACGGTTGGGGCGCCGGCTGCTGGGTGTTCATCCCGTCCAGTCTATGTCTTTTCGCAGGGCGGCTGACCGCCGGTCCTGCCAGCAACGAGGAGCAGGTCATCGTGGAAGAAGCCCGGGTCGTTCCCGTCCCGCCGTCGCAGGGGTTCCGGCTCCTGGCAGTTCATGCCCACCCGGACGACGAATCCAGCAAGGGGGCCGCCACGATGGCCGCCTACGCTGCCGCCGGCGCGCGGGTCATGGTGGCCTCCTGCACCGGGGGTGAACGTGGTGACATCCTCAACGCGAAGGCCGGCGAGCTGGCCCACGCCCACCGCGACCTGGCGGGACTGCGACGCAAGGAAATGGCCGAGGCAGCCGCCGCACTGGGCATCGAGCACCGCTGGCTCGGTTTCGTGGACTCCGGGCTCCCCGAGGGCGACCCGCTGCCACCGCTGCCGCACGCTTCGTTTGCCACGCAGCCGGTGGACCGCGCCGCGGCACCGTTGGTGAAGCTGATCCGCGAATTCCGTCCGCAGGTGGTCACCACCTACGACGAGAACGGCGGCTACCCGCACCCCGACCACATCATGACCCACAAGGTCACGATGGAGGCCCTCGAGGCCGCAGCCGATCCCGGGCGCTACCCCGAGCTGGGCGAGGCCTGGCAGGTCTCCAAGGTGTACTACGACCGCGCCTTCAGCCCTGACCGCTTCCGCACGTTGCACTATGCGATGGAGGAGAACGGCATCGAGTCGCCGTACGCCGAACGCATCAAGGCCTTCGAGGAGCACCCCGACGAGGAGATGTTCCGCTGGGTCAAGCACCACGAGACGACGACGCAGATCGCCTGCGCCGACTTCTTCGACGCCCGGGACCGGGCACTGCTGGCACACCGCACGCAGATCGACCCGGACGGCTTCTTCTTCGCCGTTCCGACGGCCATCTACCGGAAGTACTGGCCCTGGGAGGACTTCGTGCTGATCTCCTCCCAGGTCGAAACGCAGACCCCGGAGACCGACCTCTTCGCGGGACTGCGCTAGCAGCCCACCCTCCGGCCACCCGGGTAGACTGGCTGGGCCGGTCAGCGCCGGAAACCGTCAAGAAAGAGCGTGTTCGTGAACCTGTTGTCCTCCCTGGCCGTCGTGGCCAGCTCAGCACCGGCCGTCCCCACCGGCGACGCCGCCCGCGAGATCGGACCGGGCTTCGCCGGGTTCGTCGCAACGGCTGCCATGGTCATCGTGGTGATCTTCCTGATCCGCGACATGAGTCGCCGGATCCGCCGCGTCAGGTATGCCGGGACGGCTGAGGAACGCCAAGCCGAACTGGTCGAACGCGGACGCGAGCGCCGCGCCGAGGGTGAGGAGTTCCCCCCGACCAGCAATCCCGGCCCGGACGGTGCCCTCGGCAACGGGCCCGAGGCCGCAGGCGACCCGGACGGTCCCGAGGCAGACCGGGACCGGTAGCCGGGCCTCACCGGTGGTCAGCGACGCGTCCTAGCGGACGGCCAACATGGCGATCATGATCGCGATGTAGTGGCAGGTGAACCCTGCCAACGTGAAGGCGTGGAAGAGTTCGTGGAACCCGAACCACTCGACGTGGAAGTTCGGCCGCTTCAGCGCGTAGAAGACCGCCCCGGCGATGTAGAACGCGCCGCCGACGCACAGCAGGGTGGCGGCCGGGATGCTGGCCGCAAAGAAGTCGCCGATGAACAGCATGCTGGCCAGCCCCAGCGCCACATACACCGGCGTGTACAACCAGCGGGGGGCGTCGGTCCAGAACAGGCGGAAGGCGACGCCCAGTATCGCTCCGATCCAGACCAGCCAGAGCAGGAACTCCGACTTTTCCGGCGGGAGCAGTGCCCACGCCAACGGGGTGTAGGAACCGGCGATCACCAACATGATGTTCGTGTGGTCCAACCGCTTGAGGACGCGCTTGACCTTCGGGCTCCAGTTCCCGCGGTGGTAGATCGCCGAGATGGTGAACAGGAGCAAACCGGTGAAGGCGTAGACCGCCGAGGCGATTTTCCCCAGGGGCCCGGGGGCGATGAAGACCAGGACGATGCCTGCCGCCAGGGCCAGTGGAGCGGTGCCCGCGTGGATCCAGCCGCGCAGGTGCGGCTTGATCTCCTCGATCGGGCTGGTGGGGGATGGCTTCATGAGGCGATTCTACCGGAGGGTAACCCGTCGTTCACGGGTACGGATGCCCCGGTCAGGCGTGCCGCTGGGTGCGTCGGATCGAGCAACCGGTAACCTAGAGGCGCGGCAACCGTGCAGAGTTGATCCGTGTCGGCCGAATGACTGGAAGGGGACAACGTGCGGTTGCCCGAGGTCCTCTATCGCCTCTACGGCAAAGTTCTCCAGAAGGACATCCCCGCCGAGAAGCTGCCCGGCCACATCGGCATGGTCGTGGACGGCAACCGCCGCTGGGCCAAGCTCGCCGGCGCCCCGACGGCGCATGGCCATCAGGCAGGAGCCGACAACATCGTCGAGTTCCTGGGCTGGTGCAAGGAACTCGATATCCGCACGGTCACGCTCTACATGCTCTCGACCGACAACATGAGTCGGTCCAGCGACGAACTCGACGCGCTCATGGGCATCATCGCCAACATGCTCGATCGCCTGGCCGAACAACGCGACCTGTGCATCCAGCCCATGGGAGCCTACGATGAGCTGCCCGGGTCCCTGTCCGACAAGCTCCACGCGCTCGGCGAATCGTCGAAGGACGCGGCAGGACTCCACGTGAACATCGCCATCGGCTATGGCGGGCGCCGTGAGATCGTCGACGCCGTCAAGGAACTGCTGCTCGACGCCGATGCCTCCGGCCAGACGCTGACCGATGTGGCCCGCGACCTGGAGATCGAGGACATTTCCCGGTTCCTCTATACCCGCGGACAGCCCGACCCGGATCTGGTCATCCGGACCTCCGGAGAACAGCGGCTCTCCGGGTTCCTCACCTGGCAGAGCGCCTACAGCGAGTTCTACTTCTGCGAGGCCCTCTGGCCGGACTTCCGCAAGGTCGACTTCCTGCGGGCCCTGCGTGACTTCACCGATCGCCAGCGCCGCTTCGGCAGCTGAGGCGAGGATCGCCGTCGTTCCGTGGGCAAGTTAACCTGACGGCCATGGGCAATCCATCTGGACTGGCGTGTCCATGGCCACGATTTAACCTTCCGGGGCTAGCTTGAAGTCATTGGAGGGCACACCCGCCCGCCAATGCGGAAAGGCCACCGAATGTTGAGACATGCTGTCAACGCGGGGAGGCCGGTCCCGGCCCCAGGGCCCGACCGGATCACCCGCAGAACGGTTACCTAGGGGCGCAACGCCCCTGTTGGGAGTCATCGTGGCAGTAGAAACCCAGTCCAAGAACGTTGCGGAAACCGCGGTCTTCACATCCGAAGCCGCCGCGGGAACTACTGCGGGAAAGGCGGGGCGCCTGTCCACCGCCGCTCCCGATGGGGCCCTGACGGACGCCGCTCCCGGAGCCGGACAACGGCAAAGCGTCGGCGAGAAATCCTACGTCCTGGATACCTCGGTCCTGATTGCCGATCCGCGGGCCGTCCTGCGCTTCGCCGAGCACGAGGTGATCGTCCCCATCGTGGTCATCAGCGAGCTGGAGAAGAAGCGCCACGACCCAGAGGTCGGCTACTTTGCCCGCAAGGCACTGCGCCTGCTCGACGAACTGCGGATCGAACACGGCGGCCTGGACAAGGCCCTGCCCATCGGGGACGACGGCGGGTCGCTGCGGATCGAACTGAACCACATTTCCACCGAGGTGCTTCCGGTGGGCTTCCGCGGCGCGGACAACGACTCCCGGATCCTGGCGGTCGCGAAGAACTTCTTCGACGAGGGCCGCGACGTCACCGTGGTCTCGAAGGACCTGCCCATGCGGGTGAAGGCCTCGGCCATGGGCCTGCAGGCCGACGAATACCGCAACGGGCTCGTCGCCGACTCCGGCTGGACGGGCACCGCAGAAATCGATGTGGCGGATGCCGACGTCGAGGACCTGTACAACAACGAACCAGTCCTGGTGGAGGAGGCGGCCGAGATGCCGGTCAACACGGGACTGGTCCTGCTCTCCAACCGCGGCTCCGCCCTGGGCCGGGTGGGCGAGGACGGGTTCGTCCGACTCGTCAAGGGCGACCGCGACGTCTTCGGGCTCCACGGCCGTTCGGCGGAGCAGCGGCTGGCCATCGACCTGCTGATGGACCGCGACGTCGGCATCGTCTCCCTCGGCGGACGGGCCGGCACCGGCAAGTCGGCACTGGCCTTGTGCGCCGGCCTGGAAGCTGTCCTGGAGCGCGGGGAACACAAGAAGGTCGTGGTCTTCCGGCCGCTGTACGCGGTCGGCGGCCAGGAGCTCGGGTTCCTCCCCGGATCCGAGGACGACAAGATGAACCCGTGGGCGCAGGCGGTCTTCGACACGCTCGGTGCGCTGGTGTCCAAGAACGTCATGGACGAGGTCATCGACCGGGGCATGCTCGAGGTCATGCCGCTGACCCACATCCGCGGGCGTTCGCTGCACGATTCCTTCGTGATCGTCGACGAGGCACAGTCCCTCGAGAAGAACGTCCTGCTGACGGTGATGAGCCGGATCGGGCAGAACTCCAAGATCGTCTTGACCCACGACGTGGCCCAGCGCGACAACCTCCGCGTGGGGCGCCACGACGGAGTGGCCGCCGTGGTCGAGACGCTCAAGGGGCACCCCTTGTTCGGCCACATCACCCTGACCCGGTCCGAACGCTCGCCGATCGCCGCACTGGTGACCGACATGCTGGAGGAATCCGGGGCCTAGGACTCCACCGAGCGCACCACCTTCGCCGGGGCCCCCACGACGATGGATTTCTCCGGGACATCGCGGGTGACGACGGCGGCCGCGGCCACGATGGCGTCGTCGCCGATCGTCACCCCCGGGAGGATGGTCGCGTTCGCCCCGATCCACACGTTGCGGCCGATGAGCACGGGGGCCGGATGCATGTCGGCCCGGCGCTCGGGGGCCACCTCATGGTTCAACGTCGCGATGACCACGTTGTGCCCGATCAGGCAGTCATCGCCGATGGTGATGCCGCCCTGGTCCTGGAACTTGCATCCGGCATTGATGAAGACGCGCTTCCCGATGATTGTGTTCTTGCCGAAGTCGGTGGAGAACGGCGGGAAGAGCGTGACGGACTCGTCGATGGGCGTGCCCGTCAGTTCGGCGAGCAGCTCGCGCACCCGCTCCGGTGGATGGTAGCCACCGTTCAGCTCGCCGGTGATGCGCAGCGCCTCCTGGCTGGTCTGGTGCATGACCTGGTGCCAGGGGGAGTCGCCGGTAATGGTGTGGCCGGCATTGAGGGCTTCCAGGAGGTCGTGGAGTTCCATGGGGTCCTTACGTGGTGGAGGCGTGGTCAGCCGCGGTCGCGAGCGCGGATGATCCACGGGATGTGGTCGCGGACATCGGTGAGATGCATGGATTGCTCGACGAAGAGGTCATCGAGCATGTATTCGTCCGCCGCGTGGATGGTGATCTGGTGGCCGTTTCCCTCGGCGGGCCCCTCGAGGGCCTCGCTGTAGACGCAGACCGCCGTCTGGAGGTCCAGGCGCAGACGGGTGCGGCCGGCTTCGAGTAGCGGGAATCCCGGGGCATGGGCCACGTAGTCGACGTTGGGGGAGACCACGGCCTCCACTGCCGGTCGTCCGGCGTGCAACGTGTGGACCAGTTCATGGATCTCAACGCGGTTGGACAACGGGAATTCCAGCGGGACCGGGGAGTTTCCAGCCAATTCCACCGGGTCGAGCATCGCGGCCCAGCGGGCATCCCCGAACACCGGGTCGCCGTAGTCGGCCTCGGGACGGCGGGTGATCAGCCCGTCGTCGTCGTAGACCGGGGTCACCAGCCGGGGAGGCAGCAGCCAGGAGGCGCGGGTCCCTGAGACGTAGAATGCGTCGCGCGAGGCATTGATCGAGGTGGTGCTGAACAGCAGCTGCCCGTCGGGGTCCTCGATGCGCAGGGCGTCCGGCCGGCGCAACCACGCGCTGATGCGGGGGATGGGTTCCGGCGTCGGGGGTTCGTCCCGATGGACCGTTGCCGGCGCGGAGAGGGCGTCCAGCGGGGTGTGCTCGTCCTGGAGCCGGACAGGTGTCTCCGGGCTGTGCAGTACCCGGGCGGAGCCGGTGAACCACTCGACGTCGAACCGCAGGGTGGTCCAACGCCACGGAGAGGATCTGCACAGGCGTCGAAAGGCCGCGGCATCTTCGCGGGAGACCGCAGTCGGGCCCGAGGGGGCCGGGGATGTCGAGGACATGTCCATATCCACAGTCTAGACACCGCACCAGGTTCCCCGCCCTGAATGGGCTAGCGTGAGGGGATGTTCGCGGAGATGCAGGCACTGCGGGATGCCGCGCCGGCGGCCCTGGTCACGTTGGTCTTGGCGTGTGTCCTGTTCCTGGTCAACGGCGCCCGCCTGGCGTGGATCGATGCCCGCACCCATATGCTGCCCAACCGGATCATCGTGCCGTGGTACCCGTTCGCCGTCGTGCTTTTGCTGGCCACTGCCGCCCTGGCTGGCGATTGGGAGGGACTGGGGCGTGTCCTGCTCGCCGGTCTTGCGCTCTTCGGCTTCTACCTGCTCCTGCACGTGATCCAGCCGCGGGGCATGGGGCTGGGCGACGTGAAGCTGGCCGGCATCCTGGGGCTGTACCTGGGTTACCTGGGCTGGCCGCATGTGCTGCTGGGAACCCTGCTGGCGTTTCTGCTGGGCGCAGTGGTCGGGCTGGTGCTCATCAGCCTGCGCCGGGCGGGGTTGAAGTCCGCTTTGGCCTTCGGGCCCTACATGATTGCCGGAACCGCAACCGCACTTCTCGTGGCAGGGTAGTGGCATGCCCACTCCCGAATTCATCCTGTCCCTGCGCGAGAAAATCGGCAACGACCCCCTCTGGTTGCCCGGCGTCAAGGCCGTGGTCCAGCGCGAGGATGGTGCCTTGCTGCTCGTCAAACGTGCCGACAACGGAAAATGGACGCTGCCGGCCGGAATCATCGAACCCGGCGAGGAACCGGCGGCCACGGCCGTCCGGGAAGTCCAGGAGGAGACCGGAGTCGACGTCCGCGTTGAACGGCTGGCAGGCATCGGCACCACAGACCCGGTGACCTACCCCAACGGGGATCAAGCCCAATACCTCGACATGGTCTTTGCCTGCCGCTACGTGTCCGGGACGGCCCGGGTCAACGACGACGAGAACACCGATGTCGCGTGGTTCACCGATGCCGAGCGGCCTCTCCTGCCACCCAAACATGCCCGGGCCGTGGACTGGGCCCGTTCGGCCGAACCTGGTGCGCACTTCGTGCGGTGAGGCCCCCGCCCGGGGACGCGGATTCGCGCCGCTCAGCAGAGCTTCAGCTTCCGGGGCGCCACCCTCGAGGCCGCCGAGCATCTGGGCTCGGGCGGGGAATGAGCAGACGCCGGCGTCGTTCCTTCCATCCGGGGAAGGGAACGGCGCCGGCGCTGGTCATGCGGGTCAGGGCGACCGGGTCATCAGGCCCCGCCCGGCGTCCCTGAGGTTCCGTCGGTCACCTTGCCGGCCTGCTTGGCTGCGCGCAGTTCGGCCTCCGCTTGCAGGGCTTCCTCGCCGGAGATGGCCTCGCCACGGGCGACCATGCCCGAGGTCTCGGACAAGGGGATCTGCTTGAGCAACAGGGCCAGCACGAAGGCGATGAGGATGAACGGGATCAGGTACCAGAAGACCGGTGCCAGGGAATCCGCGTAGGCGGTCACGATGCCGTCCTGCAGGGCCTGCGGCAGCTTGCCCATGACCGAGGGATCCAGTGTGGCCGTGGCCTGGCCGGCATCCGCGGAGGATGCGCCGGCACCGGTGAACACCGCGGTGAGCTTCTCCGAGAGGTTGTTGGTGAAGATGGCCCCGAAGATGGCGACGCCCAGGGACGCCCCGACCTCGCGGAAGTAGTTGTTCGTGCTGGTCGCGGTACCCACCATCTCGGCACCGACGGCATTCTGGACGACAAGCACGACGACTTGCATGATCAGTCCCAGTCCGGCGCCGAAGAAGAAGAGGAACACGCAGATCAGCCATAGGGGCGTATCAGCGGCCAGCGTGGTCATCGCCAGCATGGCAGCCGCCGTGAGCAGGGTCCCGGCGATGGGGTAGGCCTTGTACCTGCCCGACTTGGAGATCGCGATGCCGGACCAGATGGAAGTTCCCATCATGCCGGCCATCATCGGCAGCATCAGCAGGCCGGAGACGGCAGCCGAGGTGCCCGAGGACATCTGCAGGAAGGTCGGGACGAAGGCGATGGCCGCGAACATGCCCAGACCCAAGGTGAAGCCGATGGCCGTGGCCGTGACGAACACGCGGTTGCGGAACAGCGAAAGCGGGATGATCGGGTCGTCGGCGCGCAGCTCGGCCATGATGAAGGCGGCGGCGGCGATGAGCAGGCCAGCACCCCACATCCACGTCGATGCGGCGCCCCAACCGTGGTCGGCGCTTCCACCGAAGTCGGTGAAGAAGATCAGGCAGGTGGTGGCAATGGACAGGAACACCACGCCGGCGACGTCGATGCGCTTGGTTGCCTTCTTGTTGGGCAGGGTCAACGCGAACCAGGCGATGGCGAAAGCCGCGATGCCGATGGGGATGTTGATGTAGAACGCCCACTGCCACGTCAGATGGTCGACGAAGAATCCGCCGAGCAGGGGCCCTGCGACGGCAGAGAGGCCGAAGATGCCGCCGAGGGGACCCATGTACTTGCCACGTTCCGAAGCGGGGATGATGTCGGCGATGATGGCCTGCGACAGGATCATCAGCCCGCCACCGCCGAGGCCCTGCATGGCGCGGAAGAAGACGAAGACCCAGAAGGTGCCGGCGAAAGCGGCCCCGACGGATGCCAGGGTGAACAAGCCGATGGCGATGAGGAAGAGGTTGCGCCGGCCCAGCACGTCGCCGAACTTGCCGTAGATCGGCATGACGATGGTGGTGGCCAGCAGGTATGCGGTGGTGATCCAGGCCTGGTGCTCGACGCCACCGAGCTCGCCGACGATGGTGGGCATGGCCGTGGAGACGATGGTCTGGTCGAGGCTGGAAAGCAACATCCCGGCGATGAGTGCCGAGAAGATGATCCAGATGCGCCGTTGGGTCAGCGCGAGTGGCCCAGAGGCCTGCGGGGGAGCAAGAGTGCTCATGGAGATTCCTTGGTGATCTGGTCGGTCGGCGGTTCAGGATCCGAAGAGCCGGGCCGCATGGGAGAAGTTGGAAGTGAGGATGGCGGTGAGACGGGTGCGGGCTTCATCGTCGGATTCGTCTGCGCCGGGTCTGGTCTCCACGGAGCAGTATCCGTCGTGTCCGACGAACTGCTGGAAGCTGGTCATGCCGAGATGGGAGACGAGCCTGGCGACCAGGTCGGCGTAGGGATCGCGTGGCTCGAGGCCCTCGCGTTGGCAGATCAGCTCGGCCAGGGCCCGCTGGCGATGCATGGCCGAGTCAAGCATGCGTTTCATCAGGGCCGGTTCTGCGTGCATGGCCTGCATGAAGTCATGGACGTCGGTGCGCGGGATATCCAGCGTGGCAAAGGCAGCGATGAACAGATCCAGCAGCGCATCCTTCAGTGCCACCGGTGGGACCGCCCCCGAGCCGTCCGCTGCGGCTGTGGGCCCGGAGGCCAGGAAGTCGGCGGCAAACGGCTCGATGGGGTCGGTGCTCTTCGCCCCGAGGACAGCATCCTCCTTGGTGGCGAAGTAGTTGAAGAAGGTGCGCCGGGAGACCCCGACCCCCTCGCACAATTCCTCGATCGTGAATCCGTTCAATCCACGTTCGGCGGTCAGCGTGCGGGCGTGCGTCGTCAGCGCGGCATAGGTTTCCTGCCGACGGCGTTCTCGGGTTCCAAGATCTCCCGTTGCACTTTCGTTCATATAGTGCATTTTTGCACTGTTGATGCCTTAGTGCAAAGTCTGGCTGCCGTGTGCTTGGCCACACGGGTAGGAATGGGAACGAAAAAGGCGGCCCCCTGGCCGGGAGCCGCCTTTCGTCGTGGTGCTCGTGGGCGCGGTTACTTGCCCGAGGGTGAAGTCATCGTGGTGACGTCCAGTGCCGAGTCCAGCTGCTCTTCGGTGAGTTCGCCGCGCTCGACGTAGCCCAGGGCCACCGTTGCCTCACGGACGGTGAGGCTTTCGGCGACGGCCTTCTTGGCGATCTTGGCGGCGTTCTCGTAGCCGATGAACTTGTTCAGCGGAGTGACGATCGAGGGGGAGGCCTCGGCCAGGAAGCGGGCGCGCTCCACGTTGGCGGTGATGCCGTCGACCATCTTGTCGGCCATCACGCGGGTCGTGTTCGTCAGCAGGCGGATGGATTCGAGCAGGTTCGCTGCCATCACCGGGATGCCGACGTTCAGCTCGAAGGCACCGTTGGTCGAGGACAGGGACACGGTGGTGTCGTTGCCGATGACCTGGGCGGCGACCTGGATGGCTGCCTCGCTGATGACCGGGTTGACCTTGCCGGGCATGATGGAGGAGCCCGGCTGCAAATCGGGGATGGCAATCTCGCCCAGGCCCGTGTTGGGACCCGAACCCATCCACCGGAGGTCGTTGTTGATCTTCATGATCGAGTACGCGATGTTGCGCAGCTGGCCGGAGGCCTCGACCAGGCCGTCGCGGTTGGCCTGGGCCTCGAAGTGGTTGCGGGCCTCGGTCAGCGGCAGGCCGGTGTCCTCGGCGAGGAGGGAGATCACGCGCTGCGGGAAGCCCTCCGGGGTGTTGATGCCGGTTCCGACGGCGGTGCCACCGAGGGGGACCTCGGCCACGCGCGGCAGGGATGCCTCGATCCGCTCGACGCCGTAGCGCATCTGCGCCGCGTATCCGCCGAATTCCTGTCCCAGGGTCACCGGGGTGGCGTCCATGAGGTGGGTACGGCCGGACTTCACCACGTCGGCGAACTCGTCCGACTTGCGGCCCAGGCTGTCGGCCAGGTGCTGCAGGGCGGGGACCAGGTCATTGAGCAGTGCGTCGGTGACGGCGACGTGGACCGAGGTGGGGAAGACATCGTTCGAGGACTGCGAGGCGTTGACATGGTCGTTGGGGTGCACGCGGGTGTCGCTGCCAGAGGACTCCAGCGCCTGGTTCGCCAGCGCCGCGAGGACCTCGTTGGTGTTCATGTTCGAGGAGGTCCCCGAACCGGTCTGGAAGACATCGATGGGGAACTGGGCGTCGTAGTCGCCGCCGGCTACCTGGTCGGCGGCGGTGACGATCGCGCGGGCGATCTCATCGTCAAGCACCCCGAGCTCGGCGTTGGCCAAGGCAGCGGCGCGCTTGACCCGGGCCAGGGCCTGGATATGTCTCCGTTCGAGCCTCTTGCCGGAGATCGGGAAATTCTCTACTGCCCGCTGTGTCTGGGCGCTGTAGAGGGCGTCGGCCGGAACCCGGACCTCGCCCATCGTGTCGTGTTCAATGCGGAAGTCATCCTTGCTAGCCATGACTTCACCATACGCCGCCGGAGCCTCCGAAGGGGGTGCGTGCGGCGTCAGATGAACCACACCCAGGGCCTACAGGTTGCCGAATCCCGTGACGACCTCGGCCCTGCCCTCCTCGAGCCGGTAGGTCACCCCGATGACCGCAGTCTCCCCGGCATCGACGGCATCGGAGATGATCTTCGACGTGTCGACCAGTCGATGCGTCGACTGCTTAACGTGTTCCTCGACGGTGGTGTTCACGTCCGTGATCCCGGCCCGCTGGGCGGTGATGACCGACGGGGTGATGCGCTCGACCAGGTCGCGGATGAACCCCGGGGGCATGGTCCCGGAGGCGAACGCCTCCATGGTGGCCGTGACGGCGCCACAGCTGTCGTGACCCAGGACGACGATCAGCGGCACATGCAGCAGCGCGACACTGTACTCGAGCGAACCCAAGGCGGCATCGTCGGGAACGTGGCCGGCAGTGCGCACCACGAAGACGTCGCCGAGGCCGACGTCGAAGATGATCTCGGCGGCCAGTCGTGAATCGGAGCAGCCGAAGATCACGGCGAACGGGTGCTGGGTGTTGACCAGTGCCGAACGCCGGGAGGCATCCTGGTTCGGGTGGTTGGTGGTGCCGGAGGTAAAACGTTCGTTGCCTTCACGCAGCTTGCGCCAGGCCTCCGCGGGGGTCAAAGCGGTGGGCGTGGACTCATTCGTGTCTTCAGGCATGCCCACAGACTACATCCGCGTCCCCGCGGCTACTTCTTCGTTGCGGCGTTCCGGTCCTGCATGACGGCGCGGGCGCTCTGGCGCAACACGTCGTCACCGGAGTCGGAGGTGAGCAGGATCGTGGAGTCCTTGTCCTCGAGGACCCAGGTCACCTGGGCGTCCTTCTTGAGGGCCTTCCAGGTGGTTCCGTCGACGTCGACGGGCCCCGCTGGCGTGGCGTCCTCGGTCACCTTGGCGATCCATCCGGGCGTCGAGTCGCCGGTTTGGCGGACCTCGACGAATCCCTCGTCGCCGGTGACGTAGCCGAAGTCCCAGTAGTCGATCTTGTCGGCGGTGCCGGCGGTCCAGCGGGCGAAGTTCGGGTACCAGCCGTCGGGCATGGTGGGGGCGACCGGGGTGAAATCCGCTGTCTGTCCCGCCTGCGAGGCGACTGCCGAGACGTTCACATTGGGTTTGAACTGTTCGGAATTGCTGGGCGGATTCAGCAACACGACGGGCACTGCGACCGCGACGGTGAGCAGCACGGAGATGACCATGCCCTTCAATGACTGGTTGGCGCGCTTGGCCTGGGAAGGCGTCAGCACCGGTGTCACCGGTGCCTCGTCGGTCTCTGGGTCTTTCTGGGGTGCTTCACTCACCCCTCCATTGTCCCCGATTTTCAGCCGGTCCCCGGACGGGGTGTCGGTCATCACCCCGTCATGGGGCGATCCACCCGATATGGTGGGAGGTGTTGCCCTTGGCATCCACACCCACTCGACGACGAGGAACACCGTGACAGAAGCCACTAATTTTGCCCACCTGTCCCCACGACTGTCCGTTGGCGACGCCGAACCGGACCGCAACCTGGCATTGGAACTGGTGCGCGTGACGGAAGCGGCGGCCATCGCCGCCAGCCCCTGGGTCGGTTTCGGCGACAAGAACTCTGCCGACGGAGCTGCCGTCGACGCCATGCGTTCGCTGCTCTCGACGGTCTCCGTCAACGGCACCGTGGTGATCGGCGAGGGCGAGAAGGACGAAGCGCCGATGCTGTTCAACGGCGAGCAGGTCGGTGACGGCACCGGCCCCGAGGTCGACGTCGCCGTCGACCCGATCGACGGAACCCGGCTGACCGCGCTAGGCATCAACAACTCAGTGGCAGTGCTGGCCATGGCCGAACGTGGTTCCATGTTCGACCCCTCGGCAGTGTTCTACATGGAGAAGCTCGTGACCGGCCCCGAGGCAGCCGAACTGGTTGATCTCCGGCTGCCGGTGAAGCAGAACCTCTACCTGATCGCCAAGGCGAAGAACAAGCCGATCAACCAGATCACCGTCTGCGTGCTCGACCGCGACCGGCACAAGAAGCTGGTCCAGGAGATCCGCGACGCCGGTGCGCGCACCAAGTTCATCATGGACGGCGATGTCGCCGGTGCCATCGCCGCCACCCGCGAGGGATCAGGCGTCGATGCGCTCATGGGCATTGGCGGCACGCCCGAGGGCATCGTCACCGCCTGCGCCATCCGCGCCCTGGGCGGAGTCATCCAGGGCCGGTTGTGGCCCACCGATGATGCCGAGAAGCAGAAGGCGCTCGACGCCGGCCACGACCTGGACCGCGTGTTGACCACCAATGACCTGGTCACCAGCGACAACTGCTACTTCGCGATGACGGCCATCACCGACGGCGACCTGCTGACGGGAGTGCGCTACAAGAACGACAAGATCTACACGCACTCCATCGTGATGCGCTCGAAGTCGGGGACCATCCGCACCGTTGAGGGCGAGCACCAGTCACGCAAGTGGGAGCCCTACACCCGCTGATCCCCAGAATCGCACTACTGCACGACGACGGTGCCTCCCCTCGGGGAGGCACCGTCGTCGTTGGTGCAGTGTGGGGGATCCGCGGTGCTAGTTGCGCTCTGAAGTGGTGACCGCGAAGGCCAGCGCCGACCCGTCCCCCTGGAACTTGGCCATGACGGGTGCCTCGTTGGCGGGGATGAACACCGAATCGCCACGCGTCAGCCGCAGATTCCCCTGGGGGGAGTCCAGCAACAGCTCCCCGGCCACACAGATCACGGTCACCGGGCCGTTCTGCGCCACGGCGACGTCGTCTCCCGAGAGGGCAGCACTGGAATCCCCGGGCCCCTCCCACGCGATGCGCTGGAGCTGGAATTCGTCGAAGGGCGGGCGGTAGATCTCCTGGCCCAGGACCCCCTCTTCGGCCTCGAGATAGGGGACTCCGAAGCTGGTGAAGTCCACGGTGTCCATGAGCTCGGGCAGATCCACGTGCTTGCCGGTCAGCCCGCCACGCAACACGTTGTCCGAGCTGGCCATCACCTCCACCCCGAGCCCACGCAGGTAGGCATGGATGTTTCCCGCGGGAAGGTAGACCGCTTGGCCCGGCCGCAGCGTCAGATGGTTGAGCATCAGTGAAACGAGCACCCCCGGGTCCCCGGGGTAGAAGCCGGCCAATGACTCCAACTCCGCCAACCCGGGATCCGTGACCTCGTGCCGGCCGCAGGAGACGGCGGCAGCAGCCGATCCGACCAGCTGCACCACGTCGGTTCCGCCGGAGAGCAGATCGGTGAACGCACCGCGGAGGTCCCCCTGCCCCAGGGTCGCGGCGGTGCGCCGCGCGGCGTTGGCCGCCCGTCCTTGCTCGTCGGCGATATCGGTGTCGGACGCGATGGTGTCGGCCAACCAGGAGAACAGCGCGGCCGCATCGGCGGCATCGCGGAACCCGCACAGCGCCGAAAACTCGGTGAGGGGGAAAATGATCTCCGGCTTGTGGTTGTCGTCCTTGTAATTGCGATGCGGGGCGGAACGGTCGACCCCTGCAGCCTCCTCGGCGGCGAAGCCTGCCCTTGCCTGGTCCAGTGTGGGATGGACCTGCAGCGACAGGGGCTGGTCGGCGGCCAGGATCTTGGCCAGGAACGGCAACCTGCCATACCGGGAGGCGACGGCCTCGCCCAGCAGGCCCTGGGGGTCGTCCGCCACGAGCCCATCCAGTCGGGTCTCCTCGTGGAGTTCGGGATGGCTGGCCAAGGAGGGTGAACCGGGGTGCGCCCCGATCCACATTTCCGCCGCGGGGGCCCCGGTTGCCTCGATGCCCAGCAGCTCGGAAATCGCGGTCTTCGACCCCCAGGGGTAGTCCCGGACGGTGTTGCTCAGGCGGTACATGCTGCTCCTCGGGTCTGCGTCTGCTGGGCGCTGCTTACCACCCAATCTAGGCCAGACGCCGCCGTCTGGCAGTCCTCGCGGTTCCATCGGCGGCGCCGACCTCCACATTTGGGGCCGGGGGAGGGCAGCGTCCATCGATGGTGGCAGGGTTCCCTGCCCGGGAGGTTAACCGCAGGAGTCCTGCAGGAAAACCTTCCCGGCCGCCGGATTCACCGCCGCAGGCCGCCTCGGGGGAGCAACGACTAGGGCGCGGTGCACTCGTTGTTGTTGGCCGCGATTTCCGAGATCAGGGTCCGCTGCCCGTTGAGTTCCAACTGCACCAGGTACTTCTCGGTGATGGGGGAACCATCGGGTTGCGTGGTGGGAACCGACCCGGGGTCGGAACCTGGCTCGATCTGCTCCTGGGTCATCGAGCCGGCGTCGGTGGCCGACTTCGTGGCAGCGTTCGTCGGCTCCGATCCCTGCGAGGACTGGCTGGCGGATTTCTTGGCTGCAGCCTTGGAGGCGGCGGCGGCCTTCTGGGACTTGTCCGCGGCAGCGGACCCGTCCTTCGTGGCCTCCTGCAGCAGGCTGGCGACCCGGGTGTGGATGAGGTTGAAGTCAGGGAAAGTGGAGAACTTCGTGCTGAAGTCGGGGGCCCCGAGCGTCAGCCGCTTGAAGGGCGTCTTGCGCGTCTTGTTGGCCAAATTGATGAAACTGCCCAACTGCGTTTGCGGGATGTCGGTCTCCACGAGGTCCTCGCCGGCCGACATGATGCCGGAGAACTTGGTCAGCACCGTCGACGGCTTGAACTGGTTGATCATCGCCTGCTGCAGGCACTGCTGGCGGCGGATGCGGTGGTAGTCGGTGGTGAAGTCGCGGGAGCGGGCGAACCACAGGGCCTGTTTGCCGGTGAACTCCTGCTTCCCGGGGGCGAACCAATGGGTCTTGATGTCCGTGCCCGGCCACTTCTTGGCGTTGTAGGGGACCCAACCGCCGGAATCGACGGTCACCCCGCCCATGGCATCGATGAACGAGGAGAACCCTCCCATGTCGACGACGACGTAGGACTGCACCTGGACACCGGTGATGCCGGTGACGGCGTCCATCATGGCTTCCGCTCCGGGGTTCTTCTTACCCGGGTAGAGGTCCTTGTATTTTTCCTCGACGACGGGGTAGAGCGAGTTGATGATGCACTCGTCGCCACAGTTGTATCCGTCGGGGAAGACCTTGTGGAGCGGCGAGTCAGTCGGGAAGGGGGCATTCTGCAGGTTGCGGGGGATGGAGATCATGGCGGTTCGGCCCGATGCGGCATCGATGCTCACCAACGTCATGGAGTCTGGCCGCAGTCCGATACGATCGGCGCCGGCGTCGCCGCCCATCAGCAGGATGTTGTAGCGGCCGTCCACAGGTTGCATTGACGGGCCGGAGGCGAAGACGTTCTGGATGGTGTCGCGGCCGGTGTTGAGGATGAATGAGCCGTACCCCAGGGCGCCACCGGTGATGACCATCAGCACCACGGTGCATGCTGCAACGATGCCGCGCATCCCCGGTGCCAGCAGGGAGGGCCGGATGATGACCAGCGTGTTGATGAACATCAAAATCCAGCCGATGGCCAGCAGGGCCAGCACGATGGCCAGGATGAGTTGGACCGTGGGCCGGGCCAGCAGCTCGATGACCAGACCCTGGTTGACCAGGGCGACCACGATGCCGATGATGACCACGGCCCAGCAGGTCAACGTGACGGCCAGGACCCTGCGGCCCAACGTGCGGTTGCCGGCGACGACCTGGGCGCCGCCGGGGATGAAGACGGTCAGGGCCAACAGGAAGAAGGCGCGCTTGGTCCTCGTCCTGGCGGTGGCCGTCTCGGGCTCGCGGACCGGATTGTGCAGGGAATGGTTCGTCAAGTTGCTCGCGCCCATGGGTCAGGAATCCTGACCCATGTCGGCTGCTACCTGTTCACGCAGCCGGGCGCCTTTGTCCGTCGCCTGTTGGCGGAGGTCGGCCGCGAAGTCGATCAGTTGCGAGCGTAGGCCCGCAGCTAGTTCGTCAGTGCCGCTGGCCAGCGTGCGTGCGGCCAGCAGACCGGCATTGCGTGCGCCGCCGATCGACACGGTGGCTACCGGGACTCCAGCAGGCATCTGCACGATGGACAGCAGCGAATCCATGCCATCCAGCGTCTTCAGGGGGACCGGGACCCCGATCACCGGCAACGGGGTGACTGCCGCGAGCATTCCGGGAAGGTGGGCTGCCCCGCCGGCTCCGGCAATGATGACGCGCAGGCCGCGTTCATGTGCCGACTTGCCATAGTCGATCATGTCCTGGGGCATGCGGTGCGCCGAGACGACGTCGACTTCGAAGGGGATGTCGAACTCGGCCAAGGCCTCGGCCGCCAGACGCATCACGGGCCAATCGGAATCGGATCCCATGACGACTCCGACCAGGGGCTGCTGGGTGCTCATGTGGCTAGGCTCCTTTGTGGGCCGCGCCAGGCACGGCGCCGTCGCGGATGATGGTGGCCGCCTGCGTGGCGGACTGGCGGACGGCATCGACGTCTTGGCCGGGCGTTCCCACCACATTGATGTGGCCGATCTTACGACCGGGGCGCACGCTTTTCCCGTAGGCATGGACCTTGGCGCGGGGTTCCGCAGCCAGGGCTGCGGGGAACGCGGAGTAGAGGTCGTTGTTGGCGCCGCCGAGGAAGTTCTTCATGACGGTCACCTCACCGAGGGGGGCTGTGTCCCCCAAGGGCAGGTCGAGGACCGCGCGCAGGTGCTGCTCGAACTGGCTGGTCACCGAACCGTTCATCGTCCAATGGCCCGTGTTGTGTGGGCGCATGGCCAGTTCGTTGATGACGAAACCCGGACCGCGGCCCGGAGTCTCGAAGAGTTCGGCGGCCATGACGCCGGTCACGCCGAATTCCTCGGCGATGTGCAGGGCTGCGTCGCGAGCGGCCTGTGCTGCGGCGGGGTCGAGTCCGGGGGCCGGCGCAATGACCTCATCGCAGACGCCATCAACCTGGATCGTGTGCACCACCGGCCACGCGCGGGACTCCCCGGAAGGGGTCCGGGCGACGAGGGCGGAGAGCTCGCGGCTGAAGTCGACTTTTTCCTCGGCGAGCAGGGAGCTCCCGGCGCTGAACCAGTCGGCGCAGGACCGGGCCGCTTCGGTGTCGGCCAGCATGCGGACGCCCTTGCCGTCGTAACCTCCGCGGGGGGTCTTCAGCACCACCGGCCAGCCGGTGGCATCGCCGAAGGAGATGAGCTCATCAACTGATGTCACCTCGGCCCACGCGGGGTTCGGCAGCCCCAGGCGTTCGATGGCCGCGCGCATGACGAGCTTGTCCTGTGCATGGATCAGGGCGCCCGGACGTGGCTGGACGTTGACGCCTTCGTCGATGAGGGCCTGCAGATGCTCGTTGGGCACATGCTCATGGTCGAAGGTGAGCACGTCGACGTCTGCGGCGAACTGCCGCAAGGCTTCCAGATCGTGGTAATCACCCACCGGGGCATGGGCCACGGCGGCAACTGCGGAGACGTCGTCGGCCTCGGCCAGGACGTGGAGACGCAAGCCGAGATTCGTCGCTTCGGGGGCCATCATTCGGGCAAGTTGGCCGCCGCCGACCACGCCAATCACAGGAAAATTCACCCTTTCAGGGTACCGAACCCCGAGCCCCGGACCGGTTGCGACGGGGCCGGATCCTGGCATTTGTCAGGAAACTTTGAGCCGCTGACGATAGAATGGGGAGCTGGCCGCGTCGTGTGGCGCCCCGGGCCGGCACCGGCGGGAACCCCGAAGGACCCGGTTTTTGCCCGCCCCGAATACCTTCTGTGGAGGAACATGCTCAACGAGATCGTGGAAAAATGCCGCGGCCTATTCACCATGCTGTGGCGCGAGGTCATGAAGTTCGGCGTCGTCGGTGGCGTCGCCTTCATCATCGACACCGCGATCTTCCTCTGGATGATGAACGGGCCCATGCACGGCTCGGAGGTCAAGGCCAAGATCGTGGCCGGTCTGGTCGCCACCATGTTCTCCTGGGTGGCCAACCGGTATTGGACCTTCCGGCACCGCCGTCGTGCCTCCGTGGTGCGCGAACTCATCCTCTTCATCATCATGAACGGCATTGGCCTGTTCATCGCTGCCGCGTGTGTCTGGGTCACCAAGTACTGGATCGGCCTGACCGACCAGACGAGCTTGTTCATTGCGGGGTCGGTGGTGGGGCTGATCCTCGGGACGATCTTCCGCTTCTTTGCCTACCGCTTCTGGGTCTTCACCGAGGAACTCGACGACGAGCCCGGCTTCGACCACGACCGGGAGCTGCTCGGCCAGCGGGCCCCCCACGCCAGCGCGGTCCCCGGAGCCGGCGAGCCCGAGGCCGAGGCGGGGACCACCCCGCGCCCCTAGCCGCAAGGTCCTACCGCTGGTTCACGACTCGTTCGTCGTCCAGGATCCGCTGCGTCACCTGGGCCCCGGAGCCCAACAGCACCAGGGCGGATGCGCCGTTCCACTGCGCAATCGCCGCGCGCAACGCGGCAGCGAAATCCACCTCCGGACCCACCAGGGTGGTGCCCGTGACGGCCCCCAGTTCGAAGAGCCCGGCATAGCTGAGCTGGGCCGAGCCGTCGGCGTGGGTCAGGGCCGGGGCCGCGGCCGGCACCGCATCGGCAAGGTAGTAGTCCCCGAACCCGCGCACCTCCCCGGCATAGTCCAGCGCTCCGGCGGGCAGGGCCGCGCCAAACGACAGGGCCAATGAACCCAGGGCGACGGCCATGATGTCGGCCTGCGGGTAGGCCTCGGCGGCGGCCTGGGGGTCGTGGGTGACCACCAGGCCAGGGGCGGGCCCGGAGCTGGCCGATGCGCCCGCGACGCCGTCCGGAACGATGATCTCGGCGCCGGTGGCCAGGACGGCGAACCCGATGGCCAGCGACTTCCAATGGGCCGGCAGCTGGACCAGGACCTGGGTGCCCGGGCCGGCGTCGAACTCCTCGGCCAGGAGGTTGGCTGACTTGGCCACCCAGTTGTCGAAGACGTGACCGCTCAGTTCAACGCGTTCGCCGGGACCGCCGTACCAGGTGAGCAGCGGTGCCGCGGAGTCTCGGTGCCGAACGAGCAGTCGTTCCGTGAAATCTAACGAATTGGCATCGGTGGCCATGTGGGGATCCTCTCGAAACTGTGAAAACGCTGATAATCCGGGGGAGTGCCGGACACGCCCGCTGCTGCCGAGGGTATCCGGGCGTGTTGCGGCATGAATTGGGCTCCCGCCGTGGCTAGAATCTCCCGCTCCACTTGACTGGGGTGAGTTACACCATTGTAATTAGATGGCGAAGCGGCTTTTTCCAGACTACGGATGAAGTCGTGGCCCACACGACCAGGTGAAGGACCGACGGACACACCACGTCCAGAGGCCCGGTGTGCGGCCGCCACGAGACATAGTCAACCAGCGGAAGGGCTCACATCATGGGGAACGCAGAGCGCATTCACGATCCCAGCCACGCCGAACAGGCTTCCATCCGGTACGGCTCCCGTGGAGTCCCTGCAGATTGGTTCCTGGATCCGGCCGACGACGGCGCGGCAGAGAACTACCGTTCCACCGGGCTGGACCTGGATGACCAGGCCACTGCATTCCTTGCGGCGCACGCCACCGATGTGCAGACACCGGAGGCCCTGCTGGCACCGGTGCGTGACCTGCCGGTCGAACGGCCGGCCCAGTCGCCGGCCGAGGTCGACCCGCAGCAGCAGCTGTGGCTCGGGCTGCCCGGTTTCCCCGGCGCCGAAGACGAGGGCGAGCTCGGATGGCAGACCGAGGCACTGTGCGCCCAGACGGACCCCGAGGCCTTTTTCCCCGAGAAGGGCGGCTCCACCCGTGACGCCAAGAAGGTCTGCGGCGCGTGCAACGTGCGCTCGGAATGCCTGGAATACGCGCTGTCCAACGACGAGCGCTTCGGCATCTGGGGCGGACTGTCCGAGCGCGAGCGCCGCCGGCTGAGGAAGCGAGCGGTCTGATTCACTCGCAAGTACGCGTCACGGCCGTCGTCGTCGCACACGATGGGGAAAGCTTCCTTCCGGCGACCCTTGAGGCGTTGACGAACCAGACCCGGCCGGTCGACCATTTCATCGGCGTGGACGCAGGCTCCCAGGACGGCTCAGTGCAGCTCCTGACCGACGGCCTCCCCGCCGGCAGCCCCCTGGTCAAGGCGCGCCCGCGCGGATTCGGCGCGTCGGTACGCGCCGGGCTCACCGGTGCCGATGCCCTGCCGCGCCGGGCAGGGGACCGCACGACGACGGAGAACCTCCCGCCAGCCGAGCAGGACATCCAGGACTGGATCTGGTTGATCCACGACGATTCAGCGCCGGATACCGGCGCTTTGGGTGCGCTGCTGGAGGCCGTTGAAACGGCTCCCGCCGTGACCATCGCCGGTTGCAAGCAACTCGACCGTGACAGCCCGAGGCGCCTCGTGGACGTCGGGTTGGGCGTCAGTCGATGGGGCGAACGCCTGACGATGATCGACGTCGACGAGTTGGACCAGGGGCAATACGATTCGCGCTCCGACCGGTTCGCCGTCAACTCCGCCGGCCTGTTGGTGCGCCGCGATGTCTGGGAAGAGCTCGGTGGCTTCGACCCCGCCCTGCCCGGCCTCGGCGACGACCTGGATTTGTGCTGGCGTAACCGCCTGGCAGGAAACCGTGTGGTGGTGGTGCCCGCCGCCAGGATGTACCACGCAGCCGACACGGTGCGCTCGGTCGCCGGTCCACTGGCCAGCCGTCGCGCTGAGGTCCACCTCCGGCTCAAGCACACCTCCGCCTGGAAGGTCCCCTTCGTCGCGATCGGGGCCATCATCGGTGCCCTGTTCCGTTTGGTCGTCTCGCTGCTGGCGAAGGACCCCGGCTTTGGATTCGGCCAGCTCAACAGCACGTTGGCCGCCGTGTTCTCACCCATGTCGTTGCGTGCATCGCGTCGCGGGGCCAAACGCACCCGCACGGTGTCGCGCTCGATCGTGCGACCACTTATGGTGCCTCGACGCGAGGTCTGGGCCCACCGGCGCAACCTGCTGCAGGCCTCAAGCGCCGGAACGGTTCATGGTGACGGATCCGGCGGCGTTTCAGAGGCGTCGAACCCTTCGGGCGACAACTCGGATGACTTCGCAGCCATCGCCGCCCCGAACCGCACCAGTTCGTCGGTCAGCGCGCTGATCGCCGTCCTGGTCTCAGCGGTCCTGGCCCTCTGGGGGCTGCGGACGCTCTTCGGAGCGGAGGCACTGTCCGGCGGCTCGATGCTTCCGGTCACCCACTCGATTTCGGGGATCTGGGCCCACGCCACCGGTTGGTGGCAGGACATCGGCACCGGGCTACCCGGCCACGGGGACCCCTTCGACGCAGTGCTCGGCGTCTTGTCGCTGCTGGGGTTCGGCGCATCGAACGGCGCCATGGTGGTCTTGTATCTGGCCGCGATGCCCTTGGCCGCGCTCTTCGCGTGGTGCGTCCTGGGCTGCGTCACCGCCAGTCGGGCCACCCGCCTGCTCGGCGCCATCGTCTGGTCGGTGGCCCCTGCCTTGCAGGTCGCGCTCGGTTCCGGGCGGCCCGGTGCCATCGTGGTCCACGTCCTCCTGCCGCTGGTCGCGCTGGGCATGATCCGCGCCGTCGGTGGCGGTCGCCCGCGCGCCGAACAGCACGCCGTGCCCGCGCTCTCGGATCCGCCGTCGAAGGCCGGCCTGCACGGGGTCCCTTCCTGGACCGCCGCCGCCGGGGCCTCGCTGGCCATGGCAGCGGTCACCGCCGCTTCCCCCGCCCTGCTGGTGCCCGCAGTGCTGGTGGTCATCATCTTCGCCGTCCCGCTGCGCGGCCGTGCCCGCACGCTGTGGTGGACGCCGGTCCCCGCGCTGGTCCTGGCCCTGGGATCGGTTCCCGCAGCCCTGGCCAACCCGCGGGTGCTGCTGGCGGACCCGGGCGTTCTCCAACCGTTTTCCGCTGCCTCCCTGTGGCAGCAGGCACTGGGCTTCCCCGTGGCCTTCGATCCATTCGCCGGTGCCAACGGCCTGGGCTGGGCCGCTGATCTGGTGCCGGGCCCATGGGCCCTGGTGGCGGCACTGATCGTCGGGGTTCCCGTGCTGCTGCTGGCGCTGGTTGGTGTGTTGCGACGCGGACGTCGCGGCACGATCGTCCGGGCGGCATGGATCGCCGGACTCCTCTCCCTGGCCGCCGGTTATGCGGTCCAGGCAATTCCGTTCGGCCTGTCCGCCGGGCAGCCCGTGGCCCCGTTCACCGGCCCGTTTGTTTCCGTCTTCACCCTCGGCATCCTGCTCGCCGCCGCCAGCGGCCTGGATTGGATGCGCAGCATCCGCCACCAGGGTGGCCACCGCCTGGGCGCCGTGATGGCGCCTGCCTTTGCCGCCGCCGTCGTGCTGATGCTCGCCTCGGCCACCGTCGCCTCGGCCCTGTGGCTGGTCCCGCGGACCGCATCCACCGGAGCGCAGGCTTCGGCAGGAACCACCGACTTCGGTCTCGGCCAGTCGGTGGTCCCGGCTCCTGCCCGCACCCTGCCGGCCACCGCCGCGGACCGTGGCACCTCGCCGCTGCAGGACCGCACGTTGGTGCTGGCCCCCGCCGGGGACGACGGCGGGATGAGCGCCACCTTGATGACCGGTGCCGGGACGGGGCTGGACCAGCTCTCCGCGATCTCGGCCGCCTCACGGCTCACGGGTAGCCTCACCTCGCCTGCCATCGCCGAGGACGGCCGGGCCGCCACGGAACTGCGTCGTGTGGTCGCGGTTCTGGCCTCCGGCCAGTCCATCGACCCGCGGGCCGACCTGGCCCGTTTCGGGGTCAGCTTCGTGGTCCTGCAGGCCCCCCGGGAAGCGGCAGTCGCCGCCGGCCGGCTCGATGGGGTCCCCGGGCTGGCGCCCGTCGGCTACACCGGGTCCGGCTGGTTGTGGCGGGTGACGCCGTCCGAGCCGATCAAGGGGGCCGACAACCCCACCGATTCCACGGCACGGGTCCGTCTGCTTGACGACTCCGGCACCACGACCTCGCTGATCGGTTCCAAGGCCGGCCGCGTGTCCCACGAAAAGGTGCCCAATGGCTCGGCTGGGCGCACCGTGGTCGTGGCAGCGCAGGCAGATCCGGGATGGCATGCCAGCTACGACGGCAAGGCGTTGAAGCCCACGACCAACGGGTGGGCGCAGGCGTTCGAGGTGCCGGCCGCGGCCGGTGAACTGAGCATCCGCTACACCAGCCCCTACACGGTGCCGTTGCGGGTGCTGACCCTCCTGGTCTTCGCCATCGCCCTGTTGCTGGTCATCCCGATCCCGGCAGGCCGTCGGTTCGCAGCCCGCCGCGTCGAGGAATACCGGACCACCGGCACCGCCGAGTCGGTCCGCGACATCGACGAGACCCACGACGAGTACCTGGCCGACCCGGACGACGGCGAAACCGCCATCGACCGCGGAGCCCGGCCCGAGGAGCAGCGACCATGACCCGCACCCCCACCCCGCGCCGCGGACGCGCCGCAGCCGTCTCCCTGGGAGCCATCCTGCTGGTCGCCACCGGAGGCGGCATTGCCGCGGCCTCGCTCAACGGACCGCTGACGGGCCCGGAATCCGTGGCCGTTCCCCGGGTCACCGTTCCTGCGGGTGACTTCATCGCCCAGTGCCCGGCCACCGCGCGGCTGGTCGACGGTGCCACCGATCGCGGAACGGACCCCGCCTTTGCCCCGGGCTCCGGCTCGGCGAAGACCTCGATCCGTGCCGCGGTGCTCGGCGATGCCGCGAAGCGGATTCCCGGCGCGCAGCTGCAGAAACCCGACGGGAAGACGCTGCGCACACTCTCGGACCGGCTGCCGGAAGCCGAAGCGGCGAAGGGCAAGTCGACGAACGACAACGGTTTCACCGGCCGGCAGGCACGGACCGCCTCGAACGTCCAGGAGTCCGGCGCCTCCGTTCTGCGCGTGCAGCCACTCGGCGGCCAGCAATCCACAGCGGGCGCCGTGCGCACCTATGCAGCAGGGGACGGTGACCTGGCCGGGCTGGCGGCGGCCAGCTGCCAGGCGCCAGCCAGCGGGCAATGGCTGACGGGGGCTTCCACCACCGTCGGCAGCACCGCCCTGCTCACCCTGGCCAATCCCTCGGCGACGCCCTCGACGGTGGACCTGGAACTCTTCGGGGCCAAGGGACGCATCGAAGCCGGCAACTCGCGCGGCATCGTCATCGCCCCCGGCAAATCCACCTCGATCGTCCTGGCCGGCATGGCCGCCGGGGAGAAGTCGCTGTCCGTCAAGGTGACGTCGACCGGTGCACCCGTCACCGCCGACATCCAGCAAAGCATCCTGCGCGGCCTGACACCGGGTGGGGTGGACTTCATCGAGCCGGCGGCAGCCCCCGCCGAACGCCAGGTCGTGCCCGGCGTGCAGATCCAGGCCGCCAAGAAGCAGAAGGCAGTGTCCTCCCAGAAGGGATATGGGGACGCCGTGCCGACCCTGTCGCTGACCGTCCCGGGAACCGCCGACCAGCAGGTCAAGGTCCGCCTGGTGGGCGCGAAGGGTGGGGTGCCGCTGCCCAGTGACGGCCAGTACACCGCTGCCGCAGGATCGACCACCTCGGTACCGCTGACGGGAGTCCCGGCGGGAACGTACACGGCCATCGTCGATGCCGCGGAACCGGTGACCGCCTCCGTGAGGATGACCCAGGGCACCGCGCCCAAGAAGCGGACCGACGCCGCCTGGGCCGGGGCAGCCGACCGGCTGGGCTCCGAGCACCTGGTCACCGTCCCCGAACGTGCTGCCTCGCAGCTGGTCTTCTCCGCGCCGGACGGCCAAGCCAGCGTGGAGCTGCGCCCCATCGACTCCCACGGCACCGTGGGCAAGGCAGTCAACGTCCGGGTCGCCCCCGGCCAGACGGCGGCGCGGAAGATCGACTCGTTGGGCAAGGATGTCGTCGCCGTGACGGTCAGCGCCAGCGGCGACCCGGTCTACGGGAGCCTGTTGGCGACGCAGGGGGCCGAGGGCATCTCCGCGGTGCCGCTTCCGCCGGCACCGCAGGGACCGCGGGCCGTTCCGGTGGACCTGCGCTACTGAACCCCAGCGGGCTCAGCGGTCCCCATCCCACGGGCGGTATTCGGGGTCGATCTCCTCGGGGGTGCGCGCCAGCAGTTCGGCGACCTGTTCGACGACCGCCAGATGCACCAGTTCGGGCAGCGGCATCTCGTCGCCGGCGAGTTCCTCTACGGGCCTGCGGTGGATGACCACGCGGGCCGGCCTTCGGGGGGTGGCACCGAGTGAACGGCCCAGGGGGATGGGGGAACCGGCGCCCTGGGCGAAGTCCAGCGACTTCGTGTTCGGCAGCAGCTCCACCAGGAACACCATGGCGGCAATGGGCTGGCCCCACAAGGCCTCGAGCCGCTCGGCGGACTCGGCGACCAGGTCCTCGAAACGTTCGGCGCGGGTGCGCGATCCGGGAAGGTCGGGAGGCATCACGTCGCCGCGTAAACCCCTGCCGTGGCGGTTGCGCCGACGCCTGGCGAACGGGCGGTCCGGCCGCCGTGCAGCTGCCGCGGCAGCGGTCCGGGGAGAGTCGGGGGATCCCTCGTATCCCAGGGTGAAACCTTCGGCCATAGCCCAGAGCCTACCGAATACGCGGCGGATGGAGGGCGCGCGGAACCGGTTCCCGCCATGCCCGGCTGCTTGGGCCACCGGCGGCACCCCGGGGGGTAAGGTGTTTTCTCGTGGGATCACTTCGACTTTGTTCACGCTCCGCTTGCCGCCAGTCGGCCATTGCGACGTTGACGTATGTCTATGCCGACTCCACCGCAGTGTTGGGGCCGTTGGCGACGTACCCGGAACCGCATTGTTACGACTTGTGCGGCGAGCACGCCCAGCGCCTGACGGTGCCCCGCGGCTGGCAGGTGCTGCGCCTGGAATTGCCGGATGCCCCGCGGCTGGCCCCCGACGAGCTCTCCGCCCTGGCCGACGCCGTCTCCGAACCGCGGCGCCCCGCCCAGCAGTCGTCCGAGACCACTGTCGAACCCGGAGCCGGCAGCTCCACCCCGTCGTCGGCGCGGAACGCACCCTCGCCGATGGAACCGCCCGCCGACGCCGAGGGCGGCCGCAGTTCCCTGCGCATTCTGCGCGAGCCCCGCTAAGCCCATAAACTGGGGGCATGGCCCATATTTCATCTGAACTGCTCGCGATCCTGCGCTGCCCGGTGACCGGCTCGACGCTCCAGCAGGATGGCGACGACCTCGTGGCCACCGGCCGCGACGCCGCCGGCAACAGCCCGCGCTACAGCCTGACCGAAGGCATCCCCGTCATGCTGCGTCCCGCCGACGCCGCCACCGACCCAGCACAGGAGAACCGCACAGCATGAGCTTCGACTACAAGATCGCCGACATCTCCCTCCACGAGGCCGGCCGCCACCAGATCCGCCTGGCCGAGCACGAGATGCCGGGCCTGATGTCACTGCGCGAGGAGTTCGGCGCGTCCCAGCCGCTCGCCGGCGCCCGCATCGCCGGTTCGCTGCACATGACCGTGCAGACCGCGGTGCTCATCGAGACCCTCACCGCGCTGGGCGCCGAGGTCCGCTGGGCCTCCTGCAACATCTTCTCCACCCAGGACGAGGCCGCCGCGGCCATCGTGGTCGGCAACGGCACCCCCGAGGCCCCGGCCGGCGTGCCGGTGTTCGCCTGGAAGAACGAATCGCTCGAGGACTACTGGTGGACCGCCGAGCAGATCCTCACCTGGCCGGGAGCGGACGCCAACCCCGAGCTGGGCCCGAACATGATCCTGGACGACGGCGGGGACGCCACCATGCTGGTGCACCTCGGAGTCGACTTCGAGGCGGCCGGCGCCGTCCCGGACGCCACCGACGCCGACAGCCACGAGTACACGATCGTGCTGGCGACGCTGCGCAACGCCCTGGCGAAGGACCCGCAGAAGTTCACCCGCATCGCCGCGGGCATCCGCGGCGTCACCGAGGAGACCACCACGGGCGTGCACCGCCTGTACCAGCTGGCCGAGGCCGGCACGCTGCTCTTCCCGGCCATCAACGTCAACGACTCGGTCACCAAGTCCAAGTTCGACAACAAGTACGGCATCCGCCACTCCCTGCCCGACGGCATCAACCGGGCCACCGACGTGCTGATCGGCGGCAAGGTCGCCGTGGTCTGCGGCTACGGCGACGTGGGCAAGGGCGCAGCCGAGGCACTGCGCGGCCAGGGAGCCCGTGTGATCGTCACCGAGATCGACCCGATCTGCGCCCTGCAGGCAGCCATGGACGGCTACCAGGTGGCCCGGCTCGAATCGGTGATCGGCCAGGGCGATATCTTCGTCACCACCACCGGCGGGAAGGACATCATCATGGCCTCCCACATGGAGGCGATGAAGGACAAGGCGATCGTGGGCAACGTCGGGCACTTCGACGACGAGATCGACATGGCAGGCCTCGAGGCAGTTCCGGGCATCCGCAAGGTCGAGATCAAGCCGCAGGTCCACGAATGGGTCTTCGGTGCCGACACCGCCGACGCGCACTCGATCATCGTGCTCTCCGAGGGCCGCCTGCTGAACCTGGGCAACGCCACCGGCCACCCGAGCTTCGTGATGTCGAACTCGTTCGCCAACCAGACCATCGGCCAGATCGAGCTGTTCACCCAGCACGGGAAGCAGAACGACGCCGGAACGGGCCCCGCGTACGAGAAGCAGGTCTATGTCCTGCCGAAGATCCTTGACGAGAAGGTCGCCCGGCTGCACCTGGATGCGTTGGGCATCGAGCTCACCGAACTGAGCGCCTCGCAGGCGGACTACCTCGGGCTGGATCCGGCAGGTCCGTACAAGCCGGACCACTACCGCTACTAGGAGGGCGGCCGGCCGGCACTGTGCCGGCCGGCCCCTCAGGCATCGTAGGGCAGCCGGTGGATGCGCTCGCGCACCTGCTGCTGGCGCCCCGCGACGGCGCTGAGCCGGCGGAAATCACGGTCCCGCCGCTCGGCGACCACGGCCAGCAGGAAGTGCTCGGGAGGACATGGCGGGGGAGCGGGGGATACCAGCGGACGCAATTCGTTGGCCAACTCGATGCCGACACGCTCCCGTGAGGCCGGGGCCATCGACGGCGCCTGGCGGATGAACCGGGCGACCCGTCCGGCCAGCGCGTCGGGGATCCGCCCCACGTCGGCCAACTCGGCCCAGGGACGCAACTGCGCCGGGGCCGGCAGTGTCAGCGCGGTGACCTTGCCCCGGCGTTCCCGCATCGAATAGGTGCCCGCCAGCATGTCGCCCAGGCGTTTGCCGCGCTCGTTGGAGAACGAGACGATGAGCGCCAGCGAACCGAACAGGGACAGGATTTCCAGCAGGGCGAGCATCGCCCGGATGAAGGCATGGCGGAAACGGATGGAACCGCCGTCGTCGCGCACGATCCGCAAACCCATGACCAGCCGCCCCAGGGACTTGCCGCGGGAGAGGGTCTCGACGGCGATCGGCACGGCAACCATCCACAACACCACGAGGGCAATGACGACGGCACGCGCCGCCGCCGAATCGAAACCGGCCATCAGGCGTTCGAGCAGGATGAGCGAGCCGACCAGGCCGATCGCGTAGACCAGGTAGTCGATGATGCAGCCGACGGCGCGCAGTACGAAGCTTGCAGGCCGTAGGTGCAGCACCACGGCCTCGCCGGTGATGATCGTGCTCACGGAGTCCCTCCGACGCGGCTGGGTGGCTGGTGGCCGGTTCCCGGGCTGACCCGGCGCAACGCGGCCGTCCTCCCAATCTAGCCGACACCGCCGGGATAGGCTGGGACGGTGGATCTCGACGCGTTTGTTGCCGTGCATCGGCAGGAGTGGGATCGCCTCGACGTCCTCTCCGGCCGCCGTCGGTTGACCGGTGCGGAATCCGATGAATTCCTGGGCCTCTACGAGCGCGTCTCCACGCATTTGTCGATGGTCAGCTCGATCGAACCCGATGCGATCGTCTCGGCGGACCTCTCCGCCAGGATCTCCCGGGCGCGCACCCGTTTCACCGGCGCCCGGACCTCGCTGCCCGAGGAGATCGCCACGTTCTTCCTCTACTCGCTGCCGGCGGCCTTCTACCGGATCCGCGTGCTGACGGTGGTGCTGGGGTTGGTGTTCTGCGTGATCGCGTTGGCCGCCGGCCTCTGGGCTGCCAACACCCCGGGGGTACTGAAGGCCATGGGGTCCGACGCCGACCTGCGGCAATACGTGCAGCACGACTTCGTGGACTACTACTCGGAGAACCCGGCGGCCTCGTTCGCCGGTGCCGTGTGGACCAACAACGCGCTGATCGCCGGCATGTGCGTCGCCTTCGGGATCTCCGGGCTGTACGTGCCCTACGTCCTGTACCAGAACGCCGTATCGGTGGGCATGGCCGGCGGCCTGATGTCCTCGCTGGGCGAGATGGACACCTTCTTCCTCTACATCCTGCCGCACGGCTTCATGGAACTGACGGCGGTCTTCATCGCCGGTGCCGCCGGACTGCGGATCTTCTGGGCCTGGGTGGCCCCGGGGTCCCGGACCCGGATCCAGTCGTTGGCCGTGGAGGGCCGCTCGCTGATGACGGTGGCGCTGGGCCTGGTCCTGGTGCTCTTCGTCTCCGGGCTGGTCGAGGGGTTCGTGACGCCCAGCGCGCTGCCGCACTGGATACGTCTGGGCATCGGGTTGCTGGTGCTGGCCGGATATTGGACCTACACGCTGGTGTTGGGTCGGCGGGCCGTGCGGGCGGGATTCACCGGGGACCTCGGGAAGTACGACGTCGGGGCTACCGCGGCCACCGCCTAGGGATTTAGAAAGCCAACAGGGAAGGACACACCCATGGAGAACCAGAACGACGTGCCCGAGGGGTACGACCCAGCGGCCGATGAGGCCGGGCGCCGGACGCCAGCGACACCCGCATCCGAGGTGCCCGAATTCCTGAAGGGCCCGGACCCCGACGCGCCGGAGGACAGCGAGGACGCGCCAGCCGGCGAGGACGCGCGGGCCCGCGAGCCGCGCCCGGAACCGGTCGACGCCCCGGCTGCCGCCGATGAATCCGGCATGGACCGCGACACGTGGGAATCCGAATTCTCCGCTGCCGACACCGCAGGGCCCGCCGATCGGGCTCCGGATGCCGAAGCCCGGGAACCCGAAGCCCCGGTCGAGTCGGTTGCCTCCGCCGACACCACTGCCTACCCGACGACGGACCAGGAGCCGGCCCATACGCGCGCCCTCCCGGCCTGGGACCAGGACGCCGCAGCCGCCCCGCAGACGCAGCGCACCGACGCCGTCGCGGAGCCCGCTGGGGATCGCCCGGCAGAGACCGAGCGGGACCACGAGCCGATCGGTGCCACAGCCGTCGGTTCCACCGCCGTGGGAGCTGGTGTCGGGGCCGGGGCAGGCGCCGCGGCCGGCGCCAACGAGACGCGGCGCACCGATGCGGTCGCCGCGGCCAAGCGCGAGGGTGAAGCACCGCAGCCCCCCGCCGACGGCTCCGATCCGAAGGCCCAGCGCCGGCAGAACGCCCGCGAGGCGGCTCTGACGGCCAAGCCCGTGTTCGCCCGCATCGTGCAGACCGTGTTGGCCATCTTCTTCCCGTTCCTGCTGCTCATCGGTGCCATCCGCGCCGTGGCCAGCCCGTGGTTCCTGTGGCTGGATTACCACCGGCCCGGGTTCCCCGCGGACTCCTATGGATTCAGCCCCGCGGAACGGCTGACCTACGGCAACTACGGCGTCGACTACATCAACAACTCGGCCCCGTCGTCGTACCTGGGGAACCTGGTCGACGGGAAGGGCAACCCGCTGTTCCTGGGGACTGAGGTCTCCCACATGGCGGACGTGAAGGCGGTCATCGGGATCACCTACGCCGCGGGCATCGTCATGGCCATCCTCGCGGTCATCATCTGCCTGTACCTGGGCCGTCGGTATGCCGGGGGCATCCGCCGGGCATTCTTCGCCGGGTCGGTCATCACCTTGGTCATCATGATCGCGTTGACCGTCTTGGCGGTGCTGAACTTCGAGACGTTCTTCACCGACTTCCACGAACTGTTCTTCGCCCAGGGCAACTGGACGTTCCACGCGAACGACACCCTGATCCGGCTCTACCCGACACAGTTCTGGATGGATGCCGGTGTCCTCATCGCTGGGCTGGTCCTGGTGGTCTCGCTGGTCTTCCTCATCGCGAACTGGCCAACCCGCAAGCGCCGCGACCGTGCCCGCCTGCGTCAGTCCAACCGCGATCTGGGCTTGGACTGACACCAGGACAGCGCGCAACGGCGGGCCGTGGCGCCGGGGTTTTCCCCGGTTCCACGGCCCGCCGTGTTTTCAGTACTTCCCGCTGGCCGGGTCAGCCCCAGCTGGGCATCCAGAGCCGCAGCCGCCACCCGTCGTAGGGGATGGTCTGCCCGGTCCACACCGGCCAGAAGAACGCGGACACCAGCACCACCAGGGCCAGGAACGCTGTCACGCCGATCAGCCCGGCGCGGCGCCGGGCCGCCGAGGCCCCCACCCCGCCCACGGCCAGTGCCAGGACGAACACCAGCGCCAGGACCATGAACGGTTCGAAGGTGATCGTGTAGAAGAAGAACATGGTCCGCTGCGAGTACATGAACCACGGCCCGAACCCTGCGAGCATGCCGGCCAGGATGGCCCCGGTCCGCCAGTCGCGGCGCCCGGCCCACCACAACAGGACCACCAGCAGCGCCAGCGTTGCCGCCCACCACAGGATCGGGTTCGGCAGGTCGGTGACCACCGTGGCGCACGATCCCGCCGCGCAGCCCGGCGCCGGCGCCTCGGTGCCGTCGTAGTAGAAGAGGACGGGGCGCCCGGCGAACAACCAGGTCCACGGGCCCGACTCCCAGGAGTGCGGGGAGCTGAGTCCCTGGTGGAATTCGTAGGCACTGCGGTGGTATTCCCACAGTGAGCGCAGGGGTGCCGGCAGCCAGCCGATTCCGTCGCCCGGGTGTTCGGCGGCCCAGTTCCTGTCATAGCCGCCGGCGGTGGCGAACCAGCCCCACCAGGTGGAGACGTAGGTGAGCGCTGTCAGCGGGATGATGAGGAAGAATGCGGGGATGCCGTCGCGCAGCAGGCCCGCGGTGAACCAGTGGCGGACGCCCACCACGCGCCGGGCCTGCAGGTCCCACAGCACCGAGAGCAGGCAGAACACCGCAACGAAGGCGAGCATCGACCACTTCACGCCCAGCCCGCCGCCGAGGGCCAGGGCGAAAACCAGCCGCCACGGCCGCCAGGCCATCCACGGGCCGTGGTCCAGGAACGCCCGCGGGGGCATGCCGGTGTCCGGGTCCACCGCCGCAGCGACCTTGCGGGCCAGCAGCCGCCGCCCGTGCGTGCGGTCCAGCAGCAGTGCGTAGAAGGAGGCGACGATGAAGAACAGCTGGAAGATGTCCAGCAGGGAGGTCCTCGACAACACCAGCTGGTGGCCGTCCACGGCGCTGAGCCCACCGGCCACCGCACCGAGCGTCACCGAGTTGAAGAGCCGCTGCGCAATCAGCGTGACGAGCAGGACGGACAGGGTTCCCACCACCGCGGCGGAGAACCGCCACCCGAGCCCGTTGTCGGTGCCGAAGAGCAGCATGCCCACGGCGATCATCCATTTGCCCAGCGGCGGGTGGACCACGTATTCGGCGCTGTCCAGCGGGGCTGGCTTCCCGGCAATGAACGCCGGGTTGGGATCATCGGGCCACTCCATCGGGTGGCCGTGGGAGATCATCGTGTAGGCGTCCTTGACGTAGTACGTCTCGTCGAACGTCAACGCATGCGGCTGATCCAGGTTGACCAGGCGCATGACCCCGGCGATGACCGTGATCACCAGCGGGATGATCCAGGCAAGGCGCGACGCCGGTGCCGCCGCGACCTGCAACCTCGCCACGAGTGCCTCGTAGGTGAAGGCCGAACGTGGAGTCTGGACCCAGCGGGGGCGGGACGTAGTCAGGGCGCTCACGCCACAACTCTACCGGCGGCCGCGACGGTAGAGTTGGCGGGGTGAACAACGATCCAGCCGCCACCGCCCCCGAACCCCCCGAGACCGCAGTGGCGGGCGGGGCGACGGGGCAGATCGTCCTGGCCGCCACGCCCATCGGCAACCTGGGCGATGCCACCCCCCGACTGGTGGAACTGATGACCAGCGCCGACATCGTCGCCGCCGAGGACACCCGCAGGTTCCACCACCTGGCCCAGGCCCTGGGCCTGAAGATCCCGGGTCGGGTCGTGAGCTACCACGAGCACAACGAGGAAACGAAGACCGCCGAACTGCTCGAGGAAGTCAGGGCGGGCAAGACGCTGCTGATGGTTTCCGACGCCGGCATGCCCGCCGTCTCCGACCCCGGGTTCCGGCTGGTGGAGGCCGCCGTCGCCGAGGACCTCGTCGTCACCGCCGCCCCCGGACCCTCCGCGGTGCTGACCGCCCTGGCGCTCTCCGGATTGCCGACCGATCGGTTCACCTTCGAGGGGTTCCTGCCGCGCAAACCGGGGGAGCGGGCCTCCCGGCTGGCCGAACTGGAGAAGGAACGGCGCACAATGGTCTTCTTCGAGGCCCCGCACCGGCTCGAACCGATGCTGCGCGCGCTCGCCGATGCGTTCGGGCAGGACCGCCGCGCCGCCGTTGCCCGGGAGCTGACCAAGCTGCATGAGGAGGTCCGCCGCGGCACCCTGCTCGAGCTGCTCGAGTGGGCCGAGGGACAGGTCAGGGGCGAGATCGCCGTCGTCGTCGGCGGTGCCGCCGAGGATGCCCCGGCCCGGGCCACCGACCATGTGGCCAGCGTGCAGGAACTCGAACGCGGTGGACTGCGGCTCAAGGATGCCGTCGCCGCGATTGCCGAGCGCGAGCGCCTGCCCAAACGCGAGCTCTACGCAGCGGTGCTGGAAGCGCGCCGGGAGAAGTAGACGCCCACGGCCGCATGGATCAGTGCGGCCGGCAGGGCCCACGGCCAGTACTGCCAGTAGAACTCCGCGGTCGCTGGTGCGGCGACCGTTGGATCGAACCGGTCCAGGGCATCTTCGTACCTATTCGTCAGCGGAGCGGTGAGCAGCCAGGAAGCGGCGACGCACGCCAGCCACGCGGTGGCACCGATGCGCCCGACGGCGGCAGCCGCCGCCGAGAGGGCCGCGGCGATGAAGGCGAAGGGGAATGAGGCGGCGAGGAGGATAATTCCAGCCGTGGGGTGGAAGGCCAACGCCACGAGGGACAGGACCACCCAAATGCCCCACGCGACAGCATGCCGGAACAAGACGGTGGCCACACGGAGGGACACCGCGTCGCGGCGGACCTCGCAAACGGTCAGGCTGGACATGTTTCCCCGCTTCCCCTTTTCCCGGAGTCTATGCCTCCCGTCCGGCACGTCCGTGCAGGATGTGGCCTGACGTCGTCGGACACCAGCGGCGGATCGATGGCCTCCGTCCCGGGCGGATGCACAACGAACCCCGGACGTCATGATGCAACCCTGCATTTACACTCCGTTGCCCGTCTCGCTAACGTGACCAGTGATAGATCGCCATCCAGACATGTGGGAGAGACCAACGATGACCATCACCCCCGAGCGCGAAGCGGAACTGCTCGCCTCAGTGCCCACCGGACTGCTGATCAACGGCGAATGGCGCGATGCCTCCGATGGCGGCACCTTCGACGTGCACGATCCGGCCACCGGCAAGGTGCTCGCCACCCTGGCCTCCGCCACCAGCGATGACGCCATGGCAGCCCTCGACGCCGCCGACGCCGCACAGGCCTCCTGGGCCCGCACCGCACCGCGTGAACGTGGCGAGATCCTGCGCCGCGCCTTCGACCTGATCCAGGAGCGCGCCGAGGACTTCGCCCTGCTGATGACCCTGGAGATGGGCAAGCCGTTGGCCGAAGCCCGCGGCGAGGTCACCTATGGCTCCGAGTTCCTGCGCTGGTTCTCCGAGGAGGCAGTGCGCGACTACGGCCGCTACCTGACCACCCCCGAGGGCAAGAACAAGATCCTCGTCCAGCGCAAGCCCGTCGGCCCCTGCCTGCTGATCACCCCCTGGAACTTCCCGCTGGCCATGGCCACCCGCAAGGTCGGCCCCGCCGTCGCCGCCGGCTGCACCATGGTCCTCAAGCCCGCGAAGCTGACCCCGCTGACCAGCCAGCTCTTCGCCGCCACGATGATGGAAGCCGGCCTGCCCGCCGGTGTCCTGAACGTGACCTCCTCGAAGTCGGCCTCGGGCATCTCGGGTCCGATCATGCAGGACCCGCGCCTGCGCAAGGTCTCCTTCACCGGCTCCACCCCGGTCGGCAAGCAGCTGCTCAAGGACGCCGCCGACAACGTGCTGCGCACCTCCATGGAACTCGGCGGCAACGCCCCGTTCCTGGTCTTCGCCGACGCCGACCTGGACAAGGCAGTCGAAGGTGCCATGGCAGCGAAGATGCGCAACATGGGCGAGGCCTGCACCGCGGCCAACCGTTTCCTGGTGGAGAAGTCGGTCGCCGCCGACTTCACCGCCAAGTTCGCGCAGGCCATGGGGGACCTGAAGCTGGGCCGCGGCACCGAGGACTCCTCGACGGTCGGCCCGCTGATCGACGGCGGTGCCCGCGATGACGTGCACGCCCTGGTCACCGCGGCCATCGAGGCCGGCGCCGAGGCAGTCACCGGCGGCGCCCCGCGCGAGGGCGACGGCTACTTCTACCAGCCCACCGTGCTGTCCAACGTCCCCAACGACGCCGAGATCCTGCGCAGCGAGATCTTCGGCCCGGTCGCCCCGGTGACCACGTTCGAGACCGAAGAGGAGGCCATCCAGCTGGCCAACGCCAGCGAATACGGCCTGGCGTCCTACCTCTACACCGCCGACTACAACCGCATGTTCCGCGTCTCCGAGCAGCTGGAATTCGGCATGGTCGGCTTCAACGCCGGCGTCATCTCCAACGCCGCAGCACCGTTCGGTGGCGTCAAGCAGTCCGGTCTGGGCCGTGAGGGCGGCTCCGAGGGCATCGCCGAATACACCACCGCCCAGTACATCGGCATCGCCGACCCCTACGCGGTGTAGCACCACCAGACACCACCCAGCACGACGGCGGATGGCCGGGGCCGATGCCCCGGCCATCGTCGTGTGCGGGGTCGGTCCTCATGGGCGGAGGCATGCCTCCAAAGTGTCGGATATGCGGACTAAAATTACATGGTGACCGATCTTTTTGCGTACGTAGATGAAACCGGCGATCCCGGCGGGTCCGACAAGGCCAGTCCGATCTTTGGCATGGCAGCTGTGATCGTCGACGAGGCTGGTGCCGAAGAGGTCCAAGCCGTGGTCAGCAGATTGCGGGCTGTATTCAACGTCCCACCCCACAAGCCGCTGTCGGCCAAAGAACACGTCAAGTCCCCTGACCGTCGGAAGTTTGCAGCACAGCTTTTGGGTGAGGTCCGGAACATTCGCGTGGTGTATGTCTACTGCCGCAAATCGGAAGTCACGCGCGGCACCTTTAACCAAGACCTGGGCCCGGTTCTATAACTACGTAGCCGGCAAAACCTATAGGGGAATTCTTTGGGCGGCGCATCATTGGGATGCAGAACCAGCGAGAGTCTGGACGCGCTTCGGTCAGGTCATGGGGTTCGACCACGGAACCACGACGAGACCGTATTTGGAAGGGCCGGTCGTTGCTCCTGCCAATGTTCCGAACCACATCGAGCAGGGTTTGAGGTGGGTATCCGCGACAAACTATCTCGAGTCCCAGGCCGCCGATCTATATGCCTGTTTCCTCAAAGCCGCGGTATGGCCCGACCGCTACGGGAACTTCGAAGGCGGCTACCTGAGAACCGTGTGGCATCAACTACGAAACAGCGAGGGGTGCGCCATTCCCCTGGGCCTGATGTCGATTCCGGAAAGCAGCCTCGTCGCCTGTCATGACTGGTTTCCCTGCGACGCCTGCAAGTACAAAAAGCCGGATAACCTTGTACCTCTCGGGGCAGATCCACTTAAGGAGCGCGATGACAGCATCGCCAGACACCCGAGCAGGTGCAACATTATCCGACATCATCAGTCTGTCACGGCGGGGTCCTGAAAACTAGCCGTTAACAACACAAAAGTGGTCCATATCACCCGGTGTTGTTGGCCCTAAGCGGGAGTTCCGCCGGGCCTCAGCCGCGGAAGAGCGAGGCGGGCCAGGCCCGGGCCAGGAACTGCCGGCCCGGTGTCGCCGCATCGGAGAAGGCCTGCTCGATCTCGGTCAGTGCCGCCACGAGTGCCTGGTCCACCGGGATTTCACGGGTGGCACGCTGGCGGTGGATGCCAGTCGCCGGTCCGCGGGGGACCAGCTGGCGTTGCGGGCCGGTATCGCGCGAATAGGTGGCCCGCTCGAAGGCCTCGCGCACGCGGTCCAACGCGGGGGCTGCATCGGGCAGGTGCCCCGCCAACCGGGTAGCGTACCCGGCGTCCGTCTCGCTGGGCCGTTGCGCCCAGCCGTAGTCACGCCCCAGGGCCAGCAGCTCGGCCCAGGCGGCCCGGGGGCCATCGTGCCAGTCCTCGGGGCGGTGGATGCGCCGCAGCCGCCGGGCCTTCGCCCAGCGCCGCACTCCCAGCGGGCCGAAGAACCCGGCGAGCACCAGCACCAGCGCGATGGCGACCGGCGCACCGGGTCCCGCGCCGCCGTCGTCGTTCCCGGTGCCCTGCGAGCCGGCGGCCGCAGGTGTGGACGCGGCCTCGCTGGGAGTCGCCGCCTCGGGGCGGGTGGAGCGGTGGGGTTCGTCGTTGCTGGGGGGTGTCGCCGCGGCGCCTCCGGTGGGGCTGTCGCTGGCGTAGGAAGGTGTGGTCCCGCGGCCGGGGGTGGGCTCGAAGGGCACCCAGCCGAGCCCGGGGAAGAACAGTTCGGGCCAGGCGTGCGCGCTGCGTGCGCTGAGCTCGTAGCCGGCCCACTGCTTGCCGTCGGTTCCCAGGACCGAGGAGCCGTTGGTCCGCCCCGGTGCGTAGCCGACGACGATGCGGCTGGGAATGCCCAGGGAGCGGGCCATCAACGCCATGGCCGAGGAGAAGTGGGTGCAGTAGCCGCTCTTCTTCTGCAGGAACGCCTCGACGACGCCGATCCCGTTGCCGTCGTAGCCCTGCTGCAGCGGCGTCTGCTCCGAGTACGTGTAGTCGGGGCTGCGCAGTTCGTCCTGCAGGGCCACCGCCTCGTCGTAGGCAGTGGTGGCGCCCGCGGCCCGGGTGATCCGGCGGGCCGTGTCGTTGATGATCGCCGGCAGGTCATCGGGCAGATCGGTATACGTCGGCGGCAGGTCGATGGCACCGAGGCTTTCGGCCAGGTGCTCCGAGCTGGCCTGCAGCGCCTCGGCATCGATCACCGGCACCGCGGAGGTCACGGTGTAGTCCAGATCCAGGCTGGCGCCCTGCTCGGGGGAGAACATCGTCTGCGTCTCGTGGTAGTAGCCCCACGCATCGGAAAGCCCCGAGGTCGTGGCGGCGTCGCGGGGCATCGGCAGCCAGGGGCTCAAGTAGTTCCCGGTGACGATCCGCGTGTTCACCTGCCGCTTCCGTGCAGCATCCGGGAGGGTACCCGAGACCTGTTCGCGTTCGGTGGGGGCCAGGACCGCCGTGTTGGGGTCCCGGGCGACGGTGAAGTCGGTGGGCTCCCAGCGGTCGGCGGTGAGGTCGGAGATGACGGCGGTGCGCAGGTACAGCGGATCGGGGGAGTCGGTGTAGTAGGTGACGGTGGTCAGTCCCAGCCGGTCGCGCAGGTTCACGCCCAGGTTCAACACCGGGTTGACGCCACTGGGTTTGCCGAAGAGGTAGAGCCGTTGGCCCTGCGGCATCAGCCCCTGGGTGAAGCCGGGGACGGCCAGCGGGACCAGCAGCATCAGGGCCAGGGCCCCCGCGGCGATGGCCGCCGCCTGGCGGGCGACCCCGGTGCGCACCGCCGCCGTGGGGGCGGTGGAGCGCAGGGCCAGGCGGGCCGCGGCGAGCACCAGCAGGAACCCCGCAGCGGTCAGGGCGACGTGCAGCAGCCCCGCCCCGTCGGTCTTGACCAGGGAGGAGGTCACCAGGAAGACCGACAATGGGATCGCGGCCAGGGCAGGAGCCCGCAACCCGATCACCACGATCTGGACCATGAGCCCGGTGAGCCCGGCAGCCAGGCAGGTGAAGAAGACGATCGGGTCCTCCGCCAGGACGGGTTGGGCCTGCGAGAGGATCGCCTCCTGCGCCTGCGGATACAGGGCCAGCGCCCGGCGCAGGGTTTCGGGGGTGGGCACCACGCCGAGCAGGGCAGTCGTGGGCAGGAACTGCAGGGTCAGCATCATGACCAGCCCGGCAGCGGAGGCGGCGAGCACCCCCGCGTAGGACCGGCCCAGCACGCGCACGATCGTCCCGGCGGCGAGCATCCCGGCCACGGTGACCGTCGCGTTCTCGAACCAGCGCCGGCCATCGATGACGTCCCACAGACCGCTGACCGGGGCCATGATGGAGAACAGCAGGGCGGCGAAGAGCAGCCATTCGCTGCCCAGCCGCCGGCGCTTCCGTGGCGGCCGGGATGCAGGAGCCGGGGTCGGCTGATGGGAGACGCCGGCGTCGGTGACGGTGCTCATGACCGGCCCCGGGGGCCGGTGCGGCGTTCCTGTGCGGCGAGCTCCAGCCAGGTCTCGGGCAGTGGGGTGCCGGGATCCGTGGGCAGGGCCGCCCAGCCGGAGCTGCGGAAGGCCCGGGTGGCCACCAGGGTGGCGGCGGGGCGGCTGGCCACCACGAACGCCACCACGTTGCGGTGCGTGCCGATGCGGTGGACCCAGGCACCCGCCTGGTCCGCGTCCAGGCCTCCGGTGAACAGCAGCAGGGGGCCGTTGCCGGTGCCGAATCCGGTGGCGGGCGGGGCATCGTCGACGGGCACCGTGTGGGTGGTGGCCGGTTTCAGGCCCACCGGGGCCAGGGTCAGTTGCAGGTCCAGGGCCGTATCGGGGCCGGAGAACCGGCCGGCGGGGGCGCCGGGGGAGCCCGAGCCGGTGCCGGCCAACGGCCCGCCGGTCTCGTCGAGGACGTCGAGTTCATACCCCTGGCCCGCCAGATGGGCGCCCATGGACACCACTGCGGTGATCACCCAGTCGAAGCAGCCGGTGGTGGCCCCGGCGGGGCCGAGGAAGTTCGGGATGTCCGTCGGGGCGTCGAACCCGAGGTAGCTGCCCTGGAAGGGGCCCGGCCGGGTGTCGACGACGAAAGTGGCCCGCGGGGTGCGCTGGAACTGCTCCTGCCGGACCATCAGTGTCTGGTGCCGGGCGGTGGCCGGCCAATGCACGCGGCGCAGCGAGTCGCCGTCGCGGTATTCGCGGGTCATCACGTCGTCGTTCTCGGGGGTGGCCTGGTGGTGTGCGGTGGCCGTTCCGCGGGTACCGGTGCTGCCCAGCACCCCGGTGGCCGGCAGCACGATGACCGGCGGGACCACGGTCAGCGGGGAGGCCCGGTCCACGGCGATGGGGCGCACCGCCAATCCGAACGGATCGGTCAGCCGGGCACGCAGGGGCCCCACCGGGTAGACCCCGCGGTGGGTGGGGCGCAGCCGGTACCGGTAGGTGGTGGTGGAGCCGTCGCCGTCGCGGGAGTCGTCGGGGTGGTCCGGATCGGCCGGATCGTCGGAGGCGAAGGAGGGGTTGCTGCCGAAGTCGGTGGGCAGTTGTTCGGCCAGGACCGTTCCCGCGGGGAGCGGGGAGGAATGGCGCAGATGGAGCACCACCTCGGTCGGGGAACCGGCGACCACCGGGTCGGGGGTGAATCCGCGGCGCACGTGCAGCCGGGTGCGACCCAGCCCCACCGCCGTCGCAGCCAGCAGCGGGACGGCGAGCAGGAAGATGGAGACGTTGAGCAGTTCGCGCCGGCCCAGGAACCAGGCCACCAGCAAGGCCGCCACGCCGGCGACCAGCAGGGCCCACCCCCGCGCGGTGAGGAAGGCCAATCGCAGGCGATCACGCAGCGGCGGCCGGGGACCGCCGTCGTGCCCCGTTCCCGACGCCGCGTCCACGTGTCGCTGCCCGTCAGCGCTGTGCCGCGGCGCGGACCGGCACCTGGGCCAGCAACGTCTCGACGATGTCCTGGACGGTGGTGCCGGCAACCTCGGCCCGGCGTTGCAGGACCAATCGGTGGGCCAGCACCGAGGGGCAGTTGGCCACCACGTCGTCCGGGAGCACGAAGTCGCGTCCGTTCAGCGCGGCCTCAGCCTTGGAGGCCCGCAACAACTGCAGCAGGGCGCGCGGGCTGGCACCGAGGCGGATGTCGGGGTGGGCGCGGGTTCCCTGGCCCAGCGCCACGATGTATTCCTTCACCGCGGTGGAGACGTGCACGGCCTGCACCGCACCGATCAGCCGCAACAAGGTGCTCGTGTCCACGACGGGCCGCACCTTCTCCAACGGGGAGGTGGACTGGTGGGTCTGCAGCATGGCCAGCTCGGCGGTGGTATCCGGGTAGCCCATCGAGACGCGCGCCATGAACCGGTCGCGCTGGGCCTCAGGCAGCGGGAAGGTGCCCTCGAGTTCGATCGGGTTCTGCGTGGCGATGACCATGAAGGGTTCCGCCAGGATATGGGTGGCCCCGTCGACGGTGACCTGGTGCTCCTCCATGCATTCCAGCAGTGCCGATTGCGTCTTGGCGGAGGCACGGTTGATCTCGTCGCCGATCACCAGGTTCGCGAACACCGGACCGCGGCGGAACTCGAAGCCGTGGGTGTCCTGGTTGTAGATCGAGACGCCGGTGACGTCGGAGGGCAGCAGGTCAGGGGTGAACTGGATGCGGTTGACGCTGGCGTCGACACAGCGGGCCAGGGTCTTGGCCAGCAGCGTCTTGCCGACCCCGGGGACGTCTTCCAGCAGCAGATGGCCCTGGGCCAGCAGGACCCGCAATGCGGTCCGGGCCACGTCGGCCTTGCCGTCGATCACGGTGGCCATGGCCTCCAGGATCCGGGTGGTGACGGCGTCGAATTCCTCGGCCGAGGGCAACGCGAGTTCCGTGGCTGTCGACACTGCGGGTGCTCCCTCGGTTGCTGCTGCGGGTTCCTGCTGCCCAGCCTACCCATCAATGGGGTGACGTGGGACACCTTGACGGCGGCCAGTATGGCCTCCGGGCCCGGAGGGCGGGACCCCGGCGGTAGCCTAGGCACGACGCCGATGCCCCCTTCCGCAGGAGAACCACCATGTGCTCATCACCCGACGCGAACACACCGGAGGCCGTGACGGCGGGGGCCACCCCGCCCGCCTACCGTGCCGAAGAAGCACCCCTCGATGCGGCGGCCACCGCCGACGGGGCTCCGCGGCGCGCGGCGACGGCGGCCCACGGCGGCAAGCGGGACACCAGCTACCCGCCGGCCCCCGAACCGTTGGCCGTCCCCGTGGTGGATAACCACACCCACCTGGATTTCCGCGACGGCGAGGTCAACGTGTCAGTGGCGCGGGCCCTGGACACCGCCAACGCGGTGGGGGTCGGTGGCATCATCCAGGTCGGGTGCGACGTGGAATCCTCGCGGTTCGCCGTCGCCACGGCCGAAGCCGACGAGCGCGTGCTGGCTGCGGTGGCCATCCACCCCAATGACGCAGCAGTCCTGGCCGCCCGCGGCGAGCTGGACGCCGCGCTCGCCGACCTCGCCGAGCTGGCACCGCATCCCCGGGTGCGTGCCGTGGGGGAGACTGGGCTGGACTACTTCCGCACCGGCGAGGAGGGGCGGCCCGCGCAGCAGGACTCGTTCCGCGCGCACCTGGAGTTGGCGGTCGCCCACGGCAAGGCAGTGCAGATCCACGATCGGGACGCGCACGATGACATCGTGCGGATCCTGGGGCAGGCCCCGGTGCCCGACGTCGTGGTCTTCCACTGTTTCTCCGGCGATGCCGAGCTGGCGCGGATCTGCAACGCGAACGGCTGGTACATGTCCTTTTCCGGCACCGTGACGTTCAAGAACTCCGACGGGCTGCGCGAGGCCCTGGCGGTGGCCGACCCCTCGCTGGTCCTGGTGGAAACCGACGCCCCGTTCCTGACCCCCCACCCCTACCGGGGCCGCCCGAACGCCAGCTACCTCATCCCCTACACGGTGCGGTCCATGGCCGGGACGCTGGAGGCCGAGGTCGACGTCCTGTGCTCGCGCATCGCGGAGAACACGACGGCGGCCTACGGCAGCTTCCGCGCGTAGCCCTCCAGGGCGCGGACGGAGGTCACGACATGGTCACCCCGGCGTGGCTTTCATCACGGAACGACGCCCACGGCCGCCGGAAATACGCCGGAAGGGCGGCAGTTAAGCGCTTGAAGGTTGTCACAAAATAACGAATCGGTTACGGTGGTTCCAGAGTAGCCGGGATCGGGGAAGGTCTTCGGGGCTCGACCACAGGCAGTCTTTTCCTCGCTTGGACGTTCCGTTCGTACGCCCAATCGAGCTCTGCCTGCGCGCGAACCGCTGCAAGAAACCCGGGTCCCGGCCCTCCGCATCATGCGGGGTGACGTGCCGATCCCGGCGAACTCCCCCGTGCCCGGAGCACCACTAAGACTGGAAATCCGTGCAGAAAGCCTTCAAGAACCGCTGGGTCAAGACCGGCGCCCAGGCGGTTGCCTTGACCGCGTTGATCCTTGGACTGGTCTCCTTCGTCGGAGCCAACAAGACAGTTGCCGTGACCGTGGACGGCGAGACGCAAAGCGTCCAGGCCTACGGCGATACCGTGGCCGACATGCTGGCCTCCGCCAACATCAACGTCGCCACCGGTGACCAGATCTCCCCGGCCCTCGATGCCGACGTGGCCGACGGCTCCGCCATCACGGTGAACCGCAACAAGACGGTGGACGTCTCGATCGACGGCATCGACCGCGTCGTGCACACCACCGGGCTCACCGTCGCCGACGTGCTGGACCAGCTCGACGTCGGCTCGTCGGCCGACGTCTCCACCGGAACCCAGTTGGAGCTGGCCTCGCTGAGCACCCCGCTGGAGATCTCCACCGAGAAGACGCTGGAACTCACCGCTGACGGCAAGACCCGCCGGTTGACCACCACCGGGCATACCATCGGCGACGCGCTGGCCGAGGCCGGCGTCACTGTCGGTGCCGACGACCAGCTCTCCGTCCGCGCAGGCGCCGAGGTGGAGGACGGGCAGAAAGTCGCCATCGTCCGGGTCAAGACGACCACCGACACCGTGACCAAGACCATCGACCACGGCGTCGAGAAGTCCCAGGACAAGGATCTGGAACTCGGCAAGACCGAGACCGTCACGCAGGGCAAGGACGGCGAACGCACGCTGACCTACCGGGTCACCACGCATGACGGCCACGAGGTCTCCCGCAAGCTGCTCGACGAGAAGACCACCACCGAGCCGGTCGACGCGAAGGTCTCCGTGGGCGCCAAGAAGCCCGAAAAGAAGGAAGAGCCGAAGCAGGACGAGCCGAAGAAGGACGAGGCCACGAAGGACGAGCCGAAGAAGGCCTCCACCGGTGGCACCACCGCTTCGGCGGGCGGCGTCTCCGCCAACTGGAAGGCACTGGCCCAGTGCGAGTCCGGCGGCAACTGGGCCATCAACTCCGGCAACGGCTACTACGGTGGCCTCCAGTTCAGCCAGAGCAGCTGGATCGGTGCCGGCGGCGGCAAGTACGCCTCCCTGCCGAACCAGGCCAGCCCGTCCGAACAGGTCGCCGTGGCCGAGAAGCTGCGCGCCAGCGGCGGCTGGGGCCACTGGCCGGCCTGCTCGTCCAAGCTCGGATTGCGCTAAGCCGACCACCGGCCGGACCCGTTCCGGCCACCTGCGAGGGGTTCCGCTGCACCAGCGGGGCCCCTCGTCGGCTGTGGTCCCCATCGTGGGGCGGTGACGGCGGCCCGGCCGACCTCAACTAGGATTGGACCCGTGAGAGACGACTTCCAGACCCCGCAGCCCGCCTCCGGGCCAGCCCCCGGCGCGCCCGCCGCACCGGACACGGCGGGCACCCGCCTGCTCGGCGCCACCGAAATCCGGCGCCTTGCAGCTGAACTGGACGTCAGGCCCACCAAGACGCTGGGGCAGAATTTCGTGATCGACGGGAACACCATCCGCCGGATCGTCGCGGCGGCCCGGCTGGCCCCCGACGAGACCGTGTTGGAGGTCGGGCCCGGCCTCGGTTCGCTGACCCTGGGCCTGCTCGACGCCGCAGCCCGGGTGGTCGCCGTCGAAATCGACCCCAAGCTGGCCACCCGGCTGCCGCAGACCATCGCCGAATTCCGCCCGGACAAGGCAGCCAACCTGGACGTGGTGACCGATGACGCCATGCGGGTCACCGAGCTGCCGCACGCCCCGACCGCGCTGGTGGCCAACCTGCCCTACAACGTTGCAGTGCCCGTGGTGTTGCACCTGTTCGAGCACTTCCCGACCCTGCGCCACGGCCTGGTCATGGTCCAGGACGAGGTAGCCGACCGGCTCTGCGCCGGCCCCGGGAACAAGACCTACGGCATCCCCAGCCTCAAGGCAGCCTGGTACGCCGACATGCGCAAGGCAGGGGTCATCGGGATGAACGTGTTCTGGCCGGCCCCCAAGATCCACTCCGGCCTGGTCGGCTTCGAACGCCACGAACCACTGGACACCACCGCCAGCCGCGCCGAGGTCTTCTCCGCCATCGACGCGGCCTTTGCCCAGCGTCGCAAGACCCTGCGCGCAGCCCTCGCCGGGTGGGCCGGTGGCGCCGACGCCGCGGAACGGGCGTTGCGCGCCGCGGGCGTCGACCCCCAGGCCCGCGGCGAACGGCTGTTCATCGCCGACTTCGCCCGCATCGCCGAGGCCCGCCGGGCGATGGACGAGGGCTCGGGGGAGAACGGATGAACCAACCGGTCACCGCCCGCGCCCCCGGGAAGATCAACGTCTCCTTCCGGGTGGGCCCACCCCGCGCCGACGGCTACCACCCGGTGGCCAGCCTGTACCTGGCCGTCTCCCTCTTCGAGGACGTCGCGGCCACCGCCCGCGAGGACGAGGACATCACCGTCGGCCTCAGCAGCGCCTCCACTGCCGTCGAGGACCCCGAGGCCTTCCCGCTGGGGGAGGACAACCTCGTGGTCCTCGCAGCGCGCTTGCTGGCCGAACACACAGGACACGTCGGCGGCGTGCACCTGGAGATCACCAAACGCGTCCCCATCGCCGGCGGCATGGGCGGCGGATCGGCAGACGCCGCGGCGGCGCTCGTGGCGTGCAACAGCCTCTGGGGCACCGGGTTGACCCGCGAGGAACTCGGACGCCTGGGAGCCCGGCTCGGCGCCGACGTGCCCTTCGCGCTCTCCGGAGGCGCCGCCGTCGGACTCGGTGTCGGCGACCAGCTCTCCCCGCTGCTGCTGCGCAACCGGACCGACTGGGTCCTGGCCCTGGCCAGCTACGGGCTCTCCACCCCGGCGGTCTACCAGCAGCTGGACCTGCTCCGCGAAGGCCAGGACGTCGAGGTCCCGCAGGCCGTGGACCCCGACCTGCTGCAGGCCCTGGTGGACCATGACCTGGTGCTGCTCCCGGGCCTGCTGGCCAACGACCTCACCGCTGCAGCGGTCCACCTCGCGCCCGAACTGCAGGCAGTGCTGGACATGGGCCGGGGCGCCGGGGCACTGACGGCGCTCGTCTCCGGATCCGGTCCCACGGTGGCACTGCTGGCCGAGGATCCCGGGCATGCCGGACAGCTGGCCACCCAGCTGATCGACGAGGCGGGCATCGACACCCGGATCGTCCACGGACCCGTCCCCGGGGCCCGCCTCCTCTGAGCCTGCCGCACACCCGCACACCACCCACGAAGGACATACACCTTGGCACACCTGCTCGGCGCGGAGAACGTCTCCGTCGCCTTCGCCACCCGCACCATCCTGGACGGGGTCACCCTCGGCCTGGAGGAGGGTGACCGCATCGGCATGGTCGGGCGCAACGGCGATGGCAAGTCCACGCTCATGCGCCTGCTGGCCCAGCGCCAAAGCGCCGACTCCGGCCGGGTGACCAAGCGCAAGGACGCCACCGTCGGCTACCTGGACCAGCAGGACGTGCTGGACGGGGACCTGGAGGTCGGGCAGGCGATCGTCGGGGACGCCGCCGACCACGAATGGGCAGCCAACCCCAAGATCCGCGACGTCATGGGCGGGCTGGTCGGCGAGGTCGACTGGCACGCACAGGTCTCCAGCCTCTCCGGTGGCCAACGCCGGCGGGTGGCCCTGGCCAAGCTGCTCATCGGGGACGACGACGTCATCATGCTCGATGAGCCCACCAACCACCTCGACGTCGAGGGCGTCGCCTGGCTGGCCCGGCACCTCAAACGCCGCTGGCGCCCCAACGAGGCGGCCCTGCTGGTCATCACCCACGACCGCTGGTTCCTCGACGAGATCAGCACCCGCACCTGGGAGGTCCACGACGGCATCGTCGAGCCCTTCGACGGCGGGTATGCCGCCTACGTCCTCGCCCGCGCCGAACGCGACCGCACGGCAGCCGTGGTGGAGAACAAGCGCCAGCAGCTGGTCAAGAAGGAACTCGCCTGGCTGCGACGCGGCGCCCCGGCCCGCACCGCGAAGCCGAAGTTCAGGATCGAGGCAGCCAACGACATCATCGCCGACGTCCCGCAGCCCCGCGATACCGTCGCCCTGTCGAAGATGGCCACCGCCCGGTTGGGCAAGGACGTGTTGGACCTCGAGCATGTCTCCCTCGCGTACGACGGCGCAGCCCCCTTGTTCACGAACGTCACCCTGCGCCTGGCGCCGGGGGAGCGGCTGGGCATCGTCGGGGTCAACGGGTCCGGCAAGTCCACCCTGCTGCGCCTGCTCAACGGCCAGGTCGAACCCACCGAGGGGCGGATCAAACGCGGCAAGACCGTCCAGACAGCGGTGCTCACCCAGGAGGTCACCGAGCTCGACGAATTGGCGGACCGCCGGGTCATCGAGGTCATCCAAGACGAGAAGAACGTCTTCCAGATCGGCGGCAAGGAAGTCTCCGCCGGGCAGCTGATCGAACAACTCGGCTTCACCCAGGAGAAGCAGTGGACCCCCGTCCGCGACCTCTCCGGTGGTGAACGCCGCCGCCTGCAGCTGTTGCGCCTGCTGGTCGGCGAACCCAATGTGCTGATGCTCGATGAGCCCACCAACGACCTGGACACCGACACCCTGGCCGCCGTCGAGGACCTGCTGGACTCCTGGCCCGGCACGCTCGTGGTGGTCAGCCACGACCGCTACCTGCTCGAACGCGTGACCGACCACCAGGTGGCGCTGCTCGGTGACGCCAAGCTGCGTGATCTGCCTGGCGGCGTCGAACAGTACCTGGAGCTGCGTGAGCAGGCCGGCAGTGGCAGCACGGGGGCGACCACCGGCCCGGCGGCCCCCGATGCCGTGCGCGCGGGCACGGGAGCCGTGGACTCCGGTCCGACGGAGGCGGAGAAGCGCGAGGCCCGCAAGGAGCTGAACAAGCTCGAACGCCAGCTGGCCAAGCTCACCGCCCAGGAGGACAAGCTGCACGCCAAGATGGCGGCGGCCTCCGAGGCCGGGGACTTCGACGGGCTGGGGACGCTGAACGCCGACCTCAAGCGCTTGAAGGCCGAGCATGAAGCGTTGGAGGAATCCTGGCTCGAGGCAGCGGAGGCCTCCGGGCAGTAGACGCCACCGTTTATGGCAGAATAGATAACCGTGTTCCCCCGCGAGCATGATCCGCCCTGGTGTAATGGCAGCACCCCAGCCTTTGGAGCTGTGGAGTATAGGTTCGAATCCTATGGGCGGAACCACCGTGGCCTCCCCGCCGCCGAGCCGATGTCGAAACGGCTCCTGCTGCGCAATCCCGACGCAGCACCCTAGAATGTGCAGCACTACCCGCTGCTTCAGTAGCCGGGCACTGGCGAGGGCAAAGGAGCGTGGACGTGGAGTTGGCGGCCGCGGGTAACCGTACACCCGATAGCCAGCGCTGGCGCTTGGCTGCCGACGCGGCGTGGATTGCCCGGGCGGCTCGTACCGTCACCGAGGGCAAGGGGATCCTGGTGCACGGGGAACCCGGCGCGGGCCAAGACGAACTCGCCATCCAGATCGTGAAACGTTTGAGCGCCCACCACCGTGACATCGAGATCGTCCGCACCTCTGACGTGGAGGCGCGCAAGCAGCTGGAGCATCTGGTGGAGGCCCCGCCGGACCAGGGGCACGTGTTGTATGTCCCCGACATCACCGGTTTCGAAGGCCCCGTCATGGACCTTGCCTTCCGACTGGTCCGCCGCCACGCCGCAGTCGTGATCGCCGTGAGCCCGGGTGCGCATGCGGAATCGGAAGCGACCCTGGCACGTCACCTGGGGTTGGAGCGCTTCCGCGTTCCGGAACTGGGTGTTGGGGATGCACGGGAGTATCTGGAACGTGGGTTGCGTGGTCGCCTGAGCCAGCGGGCGCGGGATGCCCTCTGGTCCACAGCAGCGGGGAACAGGGCGCGGCTGCGCATGATGGCCGAGGACTGGGACGAGTTGGACTATCTGGTCCACGTCGACGGCATCTGGGTCCTTCGCAAGGGGGACCAGCCTGTGGGGCCGCGACTGGGCGCGTACCTCGAGGATCTCCTGGTCAGCGTCGACTCGCAGGCACGGAAGATCCTGGAAGTGCTGGCGTTGGCCACGGAATTGCCCTTGGCGATCCTGCTCGACCTGGTCGGTCCCGAAGCAGTGGACACCGTCCATGGCTTGGGGCTGTTGGAATTGCGGGAGACCGCCGGCCGCGAGGCCAGCCTGAAGGGGCCGATTTTTGCGCGGGGCATCGCGCGGCAGGTTCCGCCGGGACGCACACGGCTGCTGTTTGACGAGGTGGTCCAACACTTTGAGCAGGCGAACCTGCCGGTGCCCGCGGGATTCGCCCCCTGGCGCCGCCGTTGCGGGTTACCGGTGGAGGCCTCTGCCTATTACGAGACTGCTCGGAACCTGCTCTACTCCGGTGCCCCGGAACGCGCCGCCAAATTGTTGAGACTCGTGGGCCCGGAGGAAGGACAAGCCTCCATCGAGACGGCGCGCATGGAATTGCTGCTGGCTGTCGGGCCATCCGTGCATCCCGGGAAGATTGCGGCACTGCAATCCATCGAGCCCCAGGATGCGGCGTCGGGCGCCTCGGGGACGGGGCCCGGAATATCGAGCACTGTGTCGGCCATCGATGCGTTGGAAATGGCATGGAGTGGAGACTTCACCACCCTGCTGCGGGTAGCGGATGGGCAGACCGACATGTCACCGGAAGTCGGATGGCTATGGCAGCTAAACGTCCACGAGGCGGCAATCATGAAGGGGAACATCCAGGCCGGCTTGCGCGCCGGTCGTGAACTCCTGAAACTGATGGAGCAGTCGGAAGTGGACGCCTTCGTCACGCAACGCTGCAGGGTCAAGCTCTTTGAGCTGGAGGGCGTGGCGGGCGAGTGGACCCGTGCAATAGCGACCTTGGCCGGAGATTGGGAGGTCCGGACGTGGGCTCACGGTACCGGGAAGTACGGTTCGCTCTACGACGGCCTCGCAGCCGTGATGGACTGCCGATTCGCGGATGCCATCGAGCAGTTGGAAGTGGAGATTCCACAGTTGGAGATCCTGGGGAGACATGATCTGACTCCCCTGGCGCATTCCCTCCACGCCATCGCCTTGGCCAAATTGATGCGGCCCGGAGACGCACGTGCAGCGCTGGCCAACGCCGATAGTGCCTCCATTGAATCACCGGCACTTTCATGGCGGATGCGCTGGTCAACGGGATTCTTCTGGGCTCACGCCATGGGACTCGTGGGACGTGCCGACGAAGGGGTGCGACAACTGATGGCCCTGGCCTCCGGGGATCGCGAGAGAGGCAACGTCTCCCAGGAGCTCATGTCCCTGTCAGCTGCCATGGAATGGGGGCATGCCCCGGCCGTGGATCTCATGGCCGATGCCGCAGAACACGCAGACGGGCGCTTCGCCGAAGCCTGCGTCTGGGTGGTGCGGGGCCTGCGCAGCGCTGAGCCTCGCGAGCTGGAATACGGGGCACTGCAACTCAGCGCCCTGGGGCAGCATTTCTTTGCCGACTACGTGCAGAGGAAACTGGAGGAGGTCAATGGCCCGTGCCCGCTGGAAGCCGCGACATCGGCCAAGGGCGTCCCCGCCCAGGAAATATCACCCTCCGGAAGGAACATCGCCACAGCCTATGGAACGTTGACTTCACGGCAGCGGTCCGTAGTGCGGGGGGTGCTCGCTGATCAGGGAAACGGGGAAATTGCGCGGACGCTGGGAGTCTCGGTCCGCACAGTGGAGAGCCATCTCTACCAAGCCTACGGAAAATTGCAGGTTACCGGTCGCGGTGAACTCCGCGAACTACTTACCGGAAACGTACTCGCGTTCGCGCAAGATGGAATGCATACTTAAGTAGTAATTCATAAAACGAGTGATGGAATTTATCTTTTACTGGTGTTCTGGATGATGGTTCGTCTTACGCTGAGTTCTGCGGGGCCGCTCTAGCAAGCTGCGACCCGCGTAAGTCAGTAGCCGAACTGGGGACGGTAGGGGAAGTGCAACATCTGAATGAAATGACAAGGCAACATCGGGCGTCTGTGGGAGAAGTCCGGCTTGGAGCCGCCACTGGCAAACGTGGCCTGTCCAGCGCGCGACCGGCAACGAAACTGCGTGCAGCGATTAATGAAGGCCGTTTGGGTGGTGCCCTGCTCATGGGCGCTGATGGGAGCGGTCGACGGGTGTGCCTGGAATCGGCATTGTTGGACCTTGAACAGAACCTGCCGGTCATCCATCTCAATGGTAGTGAACATGCTGCCCGCATGCGCCATGGGGTCTTGTCCTTCATCCTGGCCCAGTTGGAAACCACGCAGATCGAATCCCGCCACGAATTGGTTCATGGCCTGGCTCAACTGCTCTGCAAGGAGGGGCAACGCACAGTTGTCGTCCTGGGTAGTCCGGACCTCATTGACGGTGAGTCTGCTGCGATTTTGGCTCAGCTGGCGGCCATGAACAAGATTTTCCTGGTGGTCATTTGCGAACGCCTGGCGGAGCTGCCCAGCGATCTCCTGGCCGTACACCGTTCGGGGCGCCTCATCCGTGTTTCCGTGGAGACCATGGATCTCCGGGAGACGCGGGAATATCTGGAGGGTGAGCTGGGTGGGCCCATCTCGATGTTTGCTGCCTCGGCCTTGTGGTCCCTGACCCGGAGCAACCGCGACCTGCTTCATCTCTTGCTGCGCGACATGGTCGCCGATGGCAAACTCACACTGGTCGACGGAAGCTGGGTATTCGCTCCCGGCGCACTGTCCATCGGTCCGTCAATAAAAGCCAAGACTTCACGCACGTTCTCCGGTCTTGACGTCCAGCAACGCAACCTTTTGATCGCTTTGGCGGAAGGTGGACCCATTGACGTCGGCACCGTGCGTCGACACGGCCAGGCGGATGCCTTGTTGGGACTGCGCGTCCGGGGACTGGTTGACGTGGGGGAGGAGCCCCGCGGCGAAGTGAAGGTCCGCGTCCCGCTCCTGGCACACCTGCTCAGGGACCGCGTTCGCGGCGAGGACGCCGAGGGGCAGGGCGCGCTGATGTCGCAACTCCACCCGGATCCCCGCGCGGCATATGTTCTGACTGAGGCCACGGCGATGCTGGAATTGGGCAACTTTGAGGCCCTGGTGGCGGTGGTCGACGAGTACATCGAGAACGGAGGAGGTGGCCCTGACGCATGGATTCAGGACCCCCGCTGCCAGATGGCCATACTAAAAGCCGAGATCGATGCCTCCATGATGCTGGGGCGCCATGGGCGCGCCGGTCAGGGGATCGTCCGGGCCTCGGAGGGAATTTCCGAGGCGATTCGCCGCGCTCCGGAGGACCCTCGGTTCATCGAGGCTGCCCAGATGATGAGGCTCATCAACGCCCGCATGCTCATCGTCGATGGTCGTGCTGAGGTGGTCGAAGCGACGTTGCAGGACCAAGGCGTGATGGGTGGGGCCCCGCGTTCGCTCCCGGGCCACCAGGGCACACCCGTCCATGCCGCCGAAACGACGGATTCAGCACCGTCGCTGTGGGCATCGGAAGCGCTTCAGTTCAAGGCGATGGCCATTCAGGCCGAGGCCTGGGCCTTGTCAACGAAGCCGGCTGCCGGATTGGAATTGGCGCGGCGGATCAAAGCGGACATCCAGGGACTGCGGTTGACTGGTGTCCTTGACCAGGTGCTTTCCGAAGAGGAAAGCGCCGAAATTGAATGTGCACTGCTGCGCGTGCAGCTGCTGGCCGGGGCATGGAAGGACGCTGCGCGAACTGCACGGCGACTGCGCAAGGGGCACTACGGTGATCCGCGCACCGTTGCCTTTGGGGAAACAGTCGTCGGCCTGCTGGCCGCCTTGTCGAACGAATCCGACGTCGCGTTGGGATCCTTGTTGCCGACGCTTCATCAGCTGTCAGCGACTACAGGATCCAGTCAGCGGATGAGCGTGGAGGCAGCGGTGGGCTATTGCCTGGCGGACCAGGACGAGGGGGCGGAGTCCATGGAGTTGCTCCTGCGGGCCCAAACAGTGCTGGAGCGGACGATCCCCTTGAACTTCTTCACGTGGGTTGCCGAGGCGTTGTCGGTCCTGACCATTACCTCCCTGGGCATCTCCGGCAATGCGTCTTCGCGCATGACTGCCATGGCAGAGAGAGCGCGGGCCGCGGGACGTCCAGCGCTCGAAATGAATTCACTGGCGATGGCCCTGCGTTTGGGGGAGCGAGACGTCGCCGGCAGGCTCGTCGAGGTTGCCACACTGGTCAGTGGACCGGTAGGTGACGCGTTCGCCCTGCTGGGCCGCTCGGTGAGCACCGGGTCTTGGGAGCAGTTGGCCGATGCAATGGAACGGCTGGTCGCCCTGGGGCACCCGATCTATGCCATGGATCCGGACAACTCCTTGTTGGAGATGCTCGGACACAAGGAACGCCGGCGAGTCATTGCGGCAGTCGCACGGCTGCGCCACACCGGAAAGCCCAACCAGGTTTCTGATCAAAACGCTGCCGGGGACGAAGAGCCCAGCTGGTTGACGGAACTCACCAATCGCGAGCGCCAAATCGCACGGCAAGTCATTGCCGGTATGTCGAATGCGGCAATCGCCCGCAAGACCGGTGTCTCGGTTCGAACGGTCGAAGGACACCTGTATCAGGTGTACTCCAAGCTCCAGGTGCGTAGCAGGCAAGAACTCTCCGACCTTGACCGGACCTGGCGACCTGTGGTGCTGGCTCGATGAGCGCTGCACACCACGGACGATTGGACCAGTCCGCCGAGTATTCTGAACTGGTGAGGATCCTGACCTCGACGCGGCCTGGCGGTGCCCTGGTCATTGGCGGGTCCGGTATCGGAAAGACGAGTCTGGTTCGTGCCGCGTTGGCGCGCCCGGACGTCGACGCACCGGTGATGGCATTGCACTGCAGTCCGACACTTGCCGAGATCCCCTATGGTTCGCTGTCCCCCTATTTGAGCGCTTTGGACCGGACAGACGATGCCGTCCAGGTCATCCGGGAGCTTCAGGTGCTGCTTTCCGAAGCTTCCAACGGGACCGCACCTCCCATTGTGGTCGTCGAGGACGCACAATTCCTGGACGAGGAGTCGGCCTTTTCGCTCTCGATGCTCGTGGAAAACGCTGCCATCAAACTGGTCGCCATTGGGGCCGGACGGATCGAGGGGGACTCGACACTCTTTTCACTCGCGGAACGGGGCCTGTTGACGACGATTGTCGCCCAGGCACTGGATCGCGAGGGCGTTCGCCACATAGCGGAGGACATGGCTGGGGGCCCCCTCGGCGAGGCAGCCGTCGAGATCATCCTGGCCATGACCGGAGGCAACCCGAGCTTCGTCACGGAGTATGTGAATTCCAGCCTGTCCCAGGGTGTATTGGTCCAGGAAGCTGTGTCTGATCGGACCGCAGAGTCCACTGAGCCCCGCTGGATGATTGCCCGGCTGGCTCCGGAACCGGATGAAGGTCTCATTGAGCTAGTCAGGGAAATGCACTTCCTGCTGCCGGCCGGACAACAGCAGGCCCTGGAAATACTCGCACTGGGCGGACGTCAGTCCCGTACCGTCTTGGCTGCATGCGAGGGGGGAGAATACCGGCACCTGCTCGAGTCGGGAGTGCTCGTCATCGACCGAGACGGAATGGTTTGCATCCGCGCGGAGATCTACACGAACGTGCTGCGGCATATCATTGCGCCCGGCAGGAGCGCGGAGTTGCACGCCCAATGGTTTGCGCACCGCAAAGCCGCTGGCGGTGCCCTGCACTCCCACGAGGTTTTGTGGTCGTTGGAGGTCTCCGTGGAACTCGCCTCGGCAACGGTGCTGGAGGCAGTGCATCAAGCCAACCAGGACCTGGACTACCAACTGGCCTGGAAAATCTGTGCAGTGTCGGGAATCTCCGAAGAGTCGGATCAAGGGGCCCTTGCCGAAGCCTGGACGCTGATCGGCTTGGGTCGGTACTACTCTGCGCGGGCCTCACTGCTGCGGATCACCCGCATGACCGAAGACCCTCGGGTACTTCAAGATGCCTTGAACCTTTTGGCTCTTTGCCTGATGTACCTGAACGGCGATGTGCGGGAGATCGAGGCCTTGGACCGGATTTGGCACGAACGAGCTGAAAGCTGGACGGATCGACCGGCAGCCGCCCAAATCCAGAACGAACACGACTTGACCACCGCGACGATGGAGCTGTGGCAGCGGGCCAACACCACCGGGCCAAGCGAAGCCCTCCGCGCAGAGCTCAGATCACTACTGGAGGATCCCGGTCTACCTGCTAGCTCACGTTTGGTCAGCACCATTTTGCTTTCGGACATGTATTCCGTTGAAGGACGGACTGAAACGGCCCTGGATTTGGCGCGCAGAGTCATGGACGGTGGGGGGCATTCCGCACGGCTGGCCAGTCATTACCGGCTCTTTGTTTTCTTCAGGATCGGGTGGAACTTGTTGTTTTCGGGACGGTTCGCTGAAATGGACGAGTTCATGGCTGTCCGTCGAGGTACCTCGGCCCGCCGGATCCTGCATGAGCATGGGACCATGGCACTGCTGCGGGGGATTGGCCAGATGCTCAAGGGGCAAACGGGGCGTGCGCGCCAGACACTCTCAGAGGCTGTCGCTGAACTTCGTCTACGTGATCCGCATCAAGTGCTGCATTTGGCGACGACCATCGTGGAGTTCAATGCTGGCCCCACCGAATCGAAGAGAGCCACCAGCATCACGGAGGTGCCCTTCCGCTCGTCCTCGGACTCGACGCCGATGCGACGCACCGCTTTCACCCCCGCCATTGTGAGACCTGACGAACGGTTGTTGGAGCGCGCCATATTGGCGGGCCTACAGGGCGCCGGAAGCCAGGAAGTGAAGTCCTTTCCGCTGATTGAGCGCGAGGTATTGGCCCGCTCGGCGTCACGCTTGGATCTGGGGAGTGAAAAAGCACGGGAAATGTCGAACAGGTTGTTCGACATTTCGGCTGAAATGGAAGGGCCTCGGGCAGGTCTGCTCACGCGCGTGGCTACTCCGGCATTGGCGAATGATGCTACCGCTCTCAAGGAACTGGCTGACAACGCCCGTGGCCTAGGCGATATGCAAGTAGCTGCCGAATGCCTGGCAAGGGCTGCACTCTTGTGGTCCGATGCCGGAGACACCCGGACCTGCGGAGCGCTCCTGCGAGAACTCATCCAGCTGGTGAACGAGCATCACCTGACTCCGTTGCCTTTCGTCGTCGAAGCGATGTCACTGGCGGAACTGACCGCGCGTGAAGAAGAAATCGTCGATCTGGCCAGACACGGAAAGAACAATGCACAGATTGCTCGAGCGCTGACGGTGTCGCAACGAACCGTAGAGGGGCACTTGTACCGGGTGTTCACCAAGCTGGGGATCTCCGATCGAGCTGAGTTGGCCGAACTTTCCCTGCCCATGGGTACCCCCCAATCTTGAATGGGGTAGTCGCCCACGACACGTAGGGTATGGGACACCCGTGTGCATTGGCCGGGTGGGTCGTAAATTGGAAGATGAGGAACACCGGGGGGCCACACAGCTCCCCCCTGTTTCCGGATGATCCGCCGGGATCGCGCGTTGCAAGTGAGAAAACCGGCGGACCCCTTGATCGGAGTCGGCGGTTAGTGGGTCCCTCGGGGCCCAGCCCCCCAGCGGCCGCCGACTCCTTGGAACTGGACCCCGCATCCCACGCCGGATGCGGGGTCTTTTTCTGTCTAAGTACGTCCGCCGCGTTGAATAGGTGGTCCCGGTAAACGACTACCAAGTGGTCCGTGTACCCCCGGTTGACGGATTGAGTACAGGCCTGTTTTCCCGAGCGCGGAGTGAGGCCAAAACGAGTAGCTGGCCACTCGTGTGCGCGACTTGATCGCATCCTAACGTGGCCCTTGCTGGCGCGGATCTGGGCCAGTCACTGGCTTGGAACACAACGGGGGGAAAACAAATGAGCGCTCACGCTTCCACTTGCTGGGGCAACGAAATGCGCAGCCATTCAGCAGTCGACACGGAGGAAACCCATGTCGCAGCTGAGTGAACGCATGACCAGTACTGGCATTGATTCCCTCGCACCCTGGTCGCGCACCGCGGAGCGTGCACGCCCGACTGCTGTCCACTGGCGTCGTAGGTATCGCCGCCGGCTGCTGGTGACCGACGCCGTCCTGATCTTGGCAGCAGTTTCGGTTCCCGGGCTGGTGGCGCGTCTGGCACCTGAGAACGGCGGCCCGTTTGGGGCGTACTTGGCCCAGATCTCCGGGTCGATTTCGGCAGAAGCCGCCAGCGGTCAACGCATGACGCTTCTGGCTCTGGGAGTCGCGGCATGCTGGATGATCTGCTTGCAGCTGTTCCAAAGCCGTTCGTCCGAACGAATCGCCATTGGTGTCTTCGAATACAAGGCAGTCGTCGACGCAACCTGTGCCTTGGCCGGCTTCCTCGCCGTCATAGCCCTCCTGGGCACGGATACCGGACTTCGCGTGTTCGTCGTGCTGACCTTGCCGACAGGACTACTTGCACTCCTGCTGGGCCGGTGGAGCTGGAGGCACTGGCTCCAAGGACAACGTGCCTTGGGCCGTGCCTTGAGCGACGTCGTGGTCTACGGTCAGGCCAAGGACGCCCCCTATGTGGTGCGCCAGCTGGCCAAAAAGACGGGGGCGGCCTACCGAGTGGTCGGCGTAGTGGTGGAAGGGGCATCCGATCCCGATGCCGAGAGCCTGATTCGCGCGACAAACCCTGCCCTCCCCGTCATCCACGGCGGGGCACAAATCGAGGACTATGTCAGTCGCTTGGGTGCTGACGCGGTGGTTGTTGCGGGAGCGCTCCCCGGAGGTCGCCGGGCGATCCAGGACTTGGGCTGGCGTCTCGAACGGGCACGGACCGAGATCATCATGGTCTCCTCCTTGACCAATGTGGCCGGTCCGCGCATCAGCATGCGCCCCGTTGAAGGCCTCCCCTTGATGCACGTCGAATTGCCGACCTTCACCGGACTGCGTCATGTCATCAAGCGCGCGATGGACATCCTGTTGTCGGCCATTGCCTTGATCGCGTTGGCACCTGCATTCCTGGTCATCGGCCTACTCATCCATCGGGATTCACCGGGAGGCGTGTTCTTCGCGCAGGAGCGCACCGGCCGTCGGGGCGAAGCTTTCATGATGTATAAATTCAGGTCCATGGTTTCAACTGCCGAGAGCGATCTGGCGGACCTGCAAAGCCTCAATGAAGGTGCCGGCCCCCTGTTCAAGCTCAAGCATGATCCCCGGGTGACCCGAGTCGGACGGTGGTTGCGCAAGTACTCCTTGGACGAACTGCCACAGTTCTTCAACGTCCTCAAGGGGGACATGTCGCTGGTTGGTCCGCGCCCCCCACTTCCCATCGAAGTCGCAGCCTATGAGGGGTATACGCATCGACGGCTCTACATCAAGCCCGGTGTCACCGGACTGTGGCAGGTCAACGGCCGGTCCGACCTGGACTGGGAAGAAAGCGTTCGCCTTGATCTGTACTACGTGGAGAACTGGTCCGTCACCGGTGACCTGATGATCATGTGGCGCACGTTCAAGGTCATGGTCGCGCCGTCCGGTGCGTACTGACCCTCCCCGCCAGACGCGGGCTCGGACACGGCTCGATGCCCCGAGAACTGACACCCAGCTGGCCCATGGAGGCCAGCCCATAATCGAAAGGACCAATTCATGACACGGATTGGCTACGCAGCAGGAGCCTTTGATCTCTTCCACGTCGGGCACCTCAACATCTTGCGCATGGCAAAGGCCCGCTGCGACTACCTGATCGCCGGTGTCGTCTCCGACGAGCTCTGCTTGAGCACCAAAGGCGTGGAGCCAGTGGTTCCGCTTCAGGAGCGGCTGGAAATCGTGGGCAGCCTCGATTGTGTTGACCGTGCAGTGGCGGAGACGGAGCCCGATCGTATCGATACCTGGAAGCAGGTTGGCTTCGATATCTTCTTCAAAGGCGATGATTGGCGCGGCACGCCCAAGGGGCTGGAGCTTGAACGCCGCTTTGCGGAAGTGAACGTAGAGGTCCAGTACTTCCCGTATACGATGCACACGTCATCGACGAAGTTGCGCGAGGCGCTGCAGGCGCTCAGCCGCCGACCCATGACCGAACTCAGCGGAACCTGATCCACAACAGACCTTAAAAAGATTCCCGGGAGGGAGCCGACGTGGCTCACTCCCGGGAATCTTTGTTTGCCGTTAGTTCATGGCGAGGCGGCGGCCTTCAGAAGCCTTGCGTCGAGGGGCACCGGAGGGCCGGTGGATTCGATCGCGGAGCTCGAAGCACAACCGTTCATATTCGTCGGTCACGATGTCCCAGTCGTAGCGTCGGGCTTCAACCAATGACTGGGCAGCTCGTTCCGCAGTCTTCTCCGGGGCGGACTCGGCGGCCTGGACCAGCGCAGGGATGTCCTCCGCCGTGCTGAAGTAGGAACCGGCCGAACGGAGGACTTCCCGGTTGAACCCCACATCAAAGGCATTGATTGCTGTCCCGGCGCCCAAAGCGCGGAGCAGTGACGGGTTGGTACCCCCGACGGAATGGCCGTGCCAATAGACGGCAGCGTTCGCATACAACTGGTCCAGCTGTTCCTGGTCCCACAAACCGCCGATGAACCGCACACGGTCATCGGCCAGGGCATGGACCTTTTCGGTGTACGCGTCGCTGTAGGGCGCTGATCCAACAACCACCAAGGGCAGGGACGAAGCGCTGCGGACATAGCCGTCGACGATGACGTCAACGTGGTTCTCCGGTTCAAACCTCGCGACCACTAGATGGTACTTGCCAGCTTCGAGCCCCAGTTCGGCCAGCCGCGTCGCAGCCCGGGCAGGAAGGATCGGAGCACCATAGGTGATCAAGCTGGTGGGGGTATTGAATTCTTCCGTGTAGTACTGGGCGATGCCTTCGGCATCCGCGATGAGCGCGTCCGACCAACGAACCGCCATTGATTCACACGCCCGGTAATAGCGGCTGCCCATGGGCCCCCACTTGGCACGCTGCCACTCCAGACCGTCGACATGCGTCGCCACGGGGATCCGGGCTGCACGCAACAGCGGCAACCAGGGGGAGTTGGCTGCGTTGAAGACGATGGCCGTCTCCGTGCGGTGGGTCAGCAAGTGGGCCGCGGACAGCCCCGTGTGACTCAAGGTCTCAAGGGTCCGCCGGCGCATGGCCGGAAGGTGGACCAATTTCATGCCCAGATGCTCACGGGGCTTTTCGGTGGTTCCCTCGGGGACGCGGCAGTACACCACGACCTCGTGGCCGCGGTCGGCGAGACGGCGGCCAACCTCTTCGATGGCGGTCTCAAATCCGCCATAGCGGGCAGGAACGCCACGGGTACCCATGAGCGCTATGGATAGTGGAGCCGACGAACGGCCTGGCTTTTTCGACATTGATCTCCCCAGTCGATCTTTTGCAGGCGCCGCGTCCTAGAGAGGGCGGTTCCCACGATGGAACAGTGCGCACATGTTGCGCACCGCGGCCCGCGGTGAACGGCCCGGCGTTTACCGGAATCCGGTCCAGGTCCGCGGGGCTTCGGGCGCATGTGAGTGCACCTCAGCCTGAGGCTATGCAGCAAAGGACCGCGGGGGAGCCGAGGCCCATACTCGAATTGTTGATTTCCATACTTGGGCCCCTACGGGGGAGGTCTGGGGCGTCTGTCGGTCGGGAACCGCAGGGCAAGCCAAGGCGGTAGACTGGCGTGGCCCGGCCAAGCGCCGGCACCGAATCGCCAACACCGCAGGGAGTTCAGAACTTGAGCGTGGAAGCCACGACACCGGCCGCCGTCATCGTCCTCGCAGCAGGGGCCGGAACCCGGATGAAATCGGCCAAGCCGAAGATCCTCCACGAGATCGGTGGCCGTTCCATGGTCGGTCATGCGATCGCAGCCGCCAAGGGCCTGGATCCCGAGCGCCTGGTGGCCGTGGTTCGCTTCGAACGCGACATCGTGGTCAAACACCTGTTGGACATCGAACCCGGCATCGTCATCGCCGACCAGGACGAGATCCCTGGTACGGGCCGTGCCGTGCAAGTTGGCTTGGACCAGCTACCAGCGGACCTTGAAGGCACCATCGTTGTCACCTACGGCGACGTGCCGCTATTGACCACCGAACTGATCGGCGAACTGGTCACCGCGCACGAATCCGAGGGCAACGCCGTCACCGTCCTCACCGCAGAGCTCTCCGACCCGACCGGCTACGGCCGCATCGTCCGCGCCACGGACGGGACCGTCGAGGGCATCATCGAGCACAAGGACGCCAGCGAGGACCAGCGCGCGATTCATGAGGTCAACTCCGGCATCTATGCCTTCGACGCCGAGGTGCTGAGAGACGCGCTCTCGAGCGTCACCACCGATAACGCGCAGGGCGAGATGTACCTGACAGACGTGCTGGGCATCGCCCGGACAGGTGGCGGACGCGTCGCCGCCGTGGTGACGTCCGATCGCTGGCAGGTCGAAGGCGCCAACGACCGCGTCCAGCTCTCTGCGCTGGGCAAGGAGATGAACCGCCGCATTCTGGAGGGGTGGATGCGCTCCGGTGTGACCATCATCGACCCGGACACCACGTGGATCGACGCATCCGTCGCACTGTCCCCGGACGTCACCATCAAGCCCGGAACCCAGCTGCACGGCTCGACCGCCATCGGCACGGGCGCGGTCGTTGGCCCCGACACCACGCTCGTCGACACCCACGTTGGACAGAATGCCGAGGTCAAGCGCAGCGACGTCACGTCCTCCGACATCGGGGCCGGTGCCTCCGTGGGGCCGTTCGCCTACCTGCGGCCGAAGACCCAGCTTGGGGAGGCCGGCAAGATCGGCGCCTTCTACGAAACGAAGAACGTCACGGTCGGTCGCGGCTCCAAGCTCTCCCACCTGGGCTACGCCGGAGACGCCGAGATCGGTGAATACACCAACATCGGCTGCGGCAACATCACCGCCAACTACGACGGCGTCAACAAGCACCGCACGACCATCGGCTCCCACGTCCGCACCAGTTCCAACACTGTCTTCATCGCCCCGGTCACCGTCGGCGATGGTGCCTACACCGCCGCCGGTGCGATCGTCCGCAAAGACGTGCCGGCAGGTGCCCTGGCCCTGTCCGTGGCACCCCAAGCCAACAAGGAGGGCTGGACCGCGGCCAAGCGCCCGGGCAGCCCGGCCGCCCAAGCCGCAGCATCCGCCTTGGGCCACGCCAGCCCGACCCCGTCCGCCGGCTAGCCGACCGACCTCAACTTCACGCCACGAACCGCTCCATCCACCCCGACCAGACCGCACGAACCCCCTCACAAGTGAGAAAGTGAACACATGAGCGAACTGAGCCACAACGTCGACAAGAAGCTGGTGTTGGCATCCGGCCGCGCACACCCGGAGCTGGCCGAGGAGATTGCGGCGGCACTCGAGACCGAGCTGCTGCCCATGTCCGCCTACGACTTCGCCAACGGGGAGATCTACGTCCGCTCGGGGGAGAGCGTGCGCGGCAAGGACGTCTTCGTCATCCAAGCCCACCCGGCGCCGTTGAACAACTGGTTGATGGAACAGCTGATCATGATCGATTCGATGAAGCGCGCCTCCGCCCGCCGCATCACCGTGGTCTCGCCGTTCTACCCTTACGCCCGCCAGGACAAGAAGGGCCGCGGTCGCGAGCCGATCTCCGCCCGGCTGGTTGCCGACCTCTACAAGACGGCCGGTGCCGACCGGGTCATGAGCGTGGACCTGCATACCGCGCAGATCCAGGGCTTCTTCGACGGCCCCGTTGACCACCTCTTCGCCATCCCGCTGCTGGCCGACTACATCCGCACCCGCGTCGAGGCCGACAATGTCACCGTCGTCTCCCCGGACACCGGGCGCGTCCGTGTTGCCGAACAGTGGGCCGAGCGCCTGGGCGGTGCCCCGTTGGCCTTCGTGCACAAGTCCCGCGACCTCACCGTGCCCAACCAGGCGGTCTCCAAGACCGTCGTCGGCCAGATCGAGGGACGCACCTGCGTGCTCATCGACGACATGATCGACACCGGTGGCACCATCTCCGGGGCGGTGCGCGTGCTCAAGGATGCCGGTGCCAAGGACGTCATCATCGCCGCAACCCACGCGGTCCTCTCCGACCCGGCAGCGCAGCGCCTCTCCGAATCGGGAGCCCGCGAGGTCGTCGTGACCAACACGCTGCCGATCCCCAACGCCAAGCGCTTCCAGCAGCTCACCGTGCTCTCGATCGCCCCGCTGATCGCCCGCGCGATCAAGGAGGTCTTCGAGGACGGCTCCGTCACGAGCCTCTTCGACGGCAACGCATAGCCACAAAAGCACGACGGCGGATCACGGCCCTCTTCCCCCTCGGGGGAAGGGGGCTGCGTCGTCTCCGGTCGGAGACCCGCTCCCGGGCTGCTAAACTGTTCTGCAGTGCCCAGGCGAGGGAACTGCCGGATGTGAATCCGCACGTTCCGTGATCGACAAGGCCCAACGCCCCTCGGCGTCCATCCTGCGGGATTGGCTTCGTACGGTGTCCGGTCCACGATCTGTCCGGGCAGACCGCAACAGCCACACCACCCAGGAGATACCCATGACGCACGACAAGGTCACCCTGCCTGCAGAGCTTCGCACCGACTTCGGCAAGGGCGCTGCCCGCACCGCCCGCCGCGAGGCCAAGGTTCCCGCAGTCATCTACGGCCACGGCGCCGAGCCGATCCACATCCTGTTGCCGATCCAGGAGACCACGCTGGCCCTTCGCGTCTCCAACGCGCTGCTGACCATCGACGTCGAAGGCGAAACCCACCTCGCCCTGGTCAAGGATGTCCAGCGCCACGCGCTGCGCCAGACCGTAGACCACCTCGACCTGCTGACCGTGAAGAAGGGCGAAAAGGTCACCGTGGACGTGACCGTGCACATCGAGGGTGAAGTCGCCCCCGGCGCCGTTCTGGACGTGGACCACTACACGGTGTCCGTCGAAGCCGACGCCACCAACCTGCCTGAGCAGGTCACCGTGAACGTCGATGGCCGCGAAGTGGGCGAGCATGTGCTGGCCTCCGACCTGGTCCTGCCGCGCGGCACTGAGCTGCTCATCGACGCCGATACCGTCATCGCCACGGTCGACGAGCCGAAGGTCCAGGACCTGGGCTCGACCGACGACGAGACCGCAACCGCCGGCGCCGAGGGTGAGGCCGCCTCCGCCGCCTCCGCAGAGTAGGGAAACCTCCTGCCCTGATGGCAAGCAACACCTGGCTCGTAGCCGGGCTCGGAAACCCCGGGCCCGGCTACGCCCATAACCGACACAATGTGGGCCAGATGGTCCTCGACGAACTCGCCGGCCGCATCGGCGGGTCCTTCAAAGCGCACAAGTCCAACGCCCAGGTCCTCGAGGGGCGCCTCGGGATCGGCGGACCGCGACTCGTGCTGGCCAAACCCCAGACGTACATGAACGTTTCGGGCGGCCCGGTCGCGGGACTGGCACGCTTCTTCGATATCGACCCATTGCACGTTGTTGCGATTCATGACGAAATCGATATTCCCTTCAACACCATCAAGCTGAAGCTCGGCGGGGGAGAAGGGGGGCACAACGGGCTACGCGACATCTCCAAGGCCCTTTCGTCGAGGGACTACTATCGCGTCAGGGTCGGCGTCGGTCGACCGCCCGGACGGATGGACACCGCTGATTTCGTCCTCCGGGACTTCGGCACCACCGAGCGCAAGGAACTGCCGTTCCTCCGGGATGAGGCCGCGGATGCCGCGGAACTGCTCATTCGCGAGGGGCTGGAGGCAGCGCAGCAGAAGTTCCATGGGGCGTAATCCACAGCCGTAAGCGCTTGATTTTTATTTGACAAGAATTTCACATAACATCGATCCATGCCTTACGGCTCCCTTGAACGGGGCCGGTAGCGGGCGGCCTCTGAGACTGGGCCACCCCCATCCCGCTACCGGTCCCTTTTTTCATGCCCGGAACACTCCCGCGGTTAGGCGTGACTCACATGAAGTGGACCCGGGGTGCGTGCGATGATTACGTCATGGATTCGTTGCGGAATCCACGGGGTCCGCCCCGACGAACATCCCCGATCCAAGGACGCGACGTACGTGGAAACAGTTACCGGACCCCACGGGGCAACAGAAACCGAACCGGCGCTGACCCCGCTGGACAACACCGAAGTGCGCAGACTGCGCGGTGACTTCACTTTGTTGGAACGCACCGTGAACTCCCTGCCCCTGGTTTATCTGGATTCCGGAGCGACGTCGCAGAAACCGCAGTCGGTCCTGGACACCGAGCAGCACTTCTACGAGAACTTCAACGCCGCGGTCCACCGCGGCGCGCATACCCTCGCCGTCGAGGCCACCGACATCTACGAAGAAGCCCGCGAGAAGACAGCGCGGTTCATCGGCGCCGCCACCGAAGAAATTGTCTGGACCTCGAACGCCACCGAGGCACTGAACCTCCTGACCTATTCCTGCTCCAACGCCAGCGCAGGCCGGGGTGGGGAGGCAGCCCGCCCATTCGCTCTCGGTCCTGGCGACGAGATCCTGGTGACCGAGCTCGAACACCACGCCAACCTCATCCCCTGGCAGGAGCTGGCTTTCCGCACCGGAGCCACCTTGAAGTACATTCCCGTCGACGCCGACGGCGCGTTGCGGATGGACCAGGCGGCAGGACTCGTCGGCCCCCGCACCCGCATCCTGGCCTTCACCCACGTATCCAACGTGTTGGGAACCGTCGTCGACGTCGCGGCCCTCGTGGAACTGGCCCGCTCCGTCGGCGCGCTGACGGTCCTGGACGGCTGCCAGTCCGTCCCACACCTGCCGGTGGACGTGAAGGCGCTGGACGTGGACTTCATGGCCTTCTCCGGGCACAAGATGCTCGGCCCCACCGGCATCGGTGCACTCTACGGGCGGCGGGAACTGCTCGACGCCATGCCGCCGTTCCTCACCGGCGGCTCCATGATCACCACGGTGACGATGGAACGCGCCGAATTCCTCGAGGCCCCGACACGCTTCGAGGCCGGCACACAGCGCATTTCCCAGGCAGTGGCCCTCGCCGCGGCGATCGACTACCTCGATGAGGTCGGGATGGACCGCATCGCGGCCTGGGAGGAGCACCTGGGGCAGCGGATGGCTGCCGGGCTCGCCTCGATTCCCGGGGTCCGCCAACTCGGTCCGGCCGGCGCCGCACGGATCGGCACCGCCACCATCGACATCCCCGGGGTCCACCCGCACGATGTCGGCCAGTTCCTGGACAGCCGTGGCGTCGCCGTACGCGTTGGACACCACTGCGCCCAGCCGCTGCACCGTGCACTCGGGGTCACCGCCAGCACCCGGGCGAGCACCTACCTCTACAACACCGACGACGACGTCGATGCCTTCCTGGGCGCGGTGGCCGATGTCCGTGGGTTCTTCGGAGTGGGCGCATGAGCGATCTGGAACAGCTGTACCAGCAGATCATCCTGGACCACTCCAAGCGCCGCAACGGCGAAGGCCTCGTCGATCCCGAACCCGGGCACTCCTGGGGCGAGACACACCAGCACAATCCGGTCTGCGGCGATCAGATCCGCCTGCGGGTCGAAACTGTGGGGGAGTCCATCCAGCGGATCAGCTGGGAGGGAGACGGGTGTTCCATCTCGATGGCTTCCGCCTCCGTGCTGGTCGACCTGGCCGCCGGTGAAACCCGGGAAGAGCTGGTGGCCCTCGCCGAGCAGTTCCGTACCGTCATGCGCTCGCGCGGCAGCGTCGAAGCCGACGAGGAGGTCCTCGGCGACGCCGCGGCCTTCGCCGGCGTTTCCCGCTTCCCCGCCCGGGTCAAGTGCGCGATGCTCGCCTGGGTGGCAGCGGAGCAGGCCCTGGCCGCCGCCGATGCGGAGGGCGGCCAGAAGGGCTAGTCCCTAATCCTGCTCGTAGACGTCGGGGATGCCGTCGGCGTTGTCGTCCCGCTGGGCTTCTGTCTCAAGCTGTCTGTAGCGACGGTTGCGCGGAATCAGCCATGCAGCGCCCAACGCCGCTGCCAGCAAGGAACCGGTCAGGATGGCGACCTTGGCGTGCTCGTAGTGGGGGGACTCGAGCCCGAAACTCAATTCGGAAACCAGCAGCGAGACAGTGAACCCGATGCCTGCCAAGAGTGTCACGCCGAGCAGGTCCGCCCAACGGATTGCTGGGTCCAGATTCGCGTGCCGCGTCTTGGTGAGCAGGAAGGTTGATCCCAAGATGCCGATGGGTTTGCCGAGGACGAGCCCGGCGATGATGCCCCACACCACCGGATCCGTCAGGGCCTTGGCGATACCTTCGGCGCCGCCCAGGGCGACACCTGCGGAGAAGAAAGCGAAGATCGGCACGCAGATTCCCGATGACAGGGGCCGGAAGCGGTGCTCGAAGCGCTCCGCGAGGCCGGTACCGTCGCGTTCGTCCCGTCGGCGAACCGGCACGGAGAAGCCCAGAAGCACGCCAGCGATCGTGGCATGGATGCCGGATTCATGGACGAAGGCCCACGTGATGATGCCCAACGGCAGCAGGATGGCCCATGCGGTCCATCGCCGGGTGGCGAAGTATTTTTGGAACCGGTTGGCGATGACGAAGAACAGCAGCAGTGGGACAAGGGACAGGCCGAGGAACAGGAAATCCAGATCGTCCGTGTAGACGAAAGCAATGATGACGATGGCGATCAGGTCATCGACGACCGCCAGCGTGAGCAGAAAGATCCGCAGGGGTGAGGGCAGACTGGAGCCGATGACGGCCAGGACAGCGACGGCGAACGCAATATCCGTTGCGGTGGGAATCGCCCACCCATGCAGGGTGGTGCCACCCTCACCGACGTTCAGGGCAAAGTAGATGAGAGCCGGAACCAGCACACCGCCGAAGGCTGCCGTGACCGGGACGATCGCGCGGCTGAAGTCGCGCAAGTCGCCGATGACGAATTCCTTTTTCAGTTCGAGCCCGACGAGGAAGAAGAACACGGCCAACAGGCCGTCCGACGCCCAGTGTCCCAAGCTTAAGTTGAGGTCGAGGCCTGGTATGGGCACAGCGAGGTGCAAATCGCGGAGGGCGAAGTAGCTGTCCCCCCAGGGGGTGTTCGCCCAGATAATGGCGACGGCCGCCGCCACGATGAGGACGAGGCCGCCGATGGTCTCCGTGCGCAGGATTTCTCCGATACGCAAGGATTCGAGGTAGCTGCCGCGGCCCAAGATGGTATTGCGGGCGGGTTTGGTCATTGAAGAACCTCGATTTCGAGTGGGCATGGTTGAGTCATTGCCGACCAGACTTCCCGGCTCACCATGATCGAGCTTATCGTGGCGCGTGGGGGCCGACACAAATCATGACGGTGGCGTCGTCCCGGTTCCATAGCGGCGACGCACGGAGGCGACGACCGCAGGAAAGGTCACCGCACACAGGAGCACACCCAGAATTGCCCCCAGGGTGTTGGCCGCAACGTCGGCCAGGGAAGCGAAACGGGCGGTGAGCAGGACCAGCTGTGCCATCTCGATGGTGGAACTGGCCAACAGTGCTGCCAGCGCGACCAGCCACCAACGGCGCGGGGCCAGGACGGCAGCGCCAAAGGCACCCCAGGGAACGAACATGACCACGTTGGCCAGCCATTCGACCAGGCCATAGTCCACCCACTCCGGGACACCGTGGTCGTGCCACCAGGTGAGCCCACGGCCCAAACCGCCCTGCACTGGCCGGTCCACGGGGACCGGCCAGAACACGATGAGCAACACGGCAGCCAAGTAGAGGACCGCCGGGGCCACCAGATAAAAGACTTGCTGGCGACGCGGCAACATTCCGGCCAACGGCTGGCCGGCCTGCAGCGCCACGAAGCCTAGTCCTGCTGGTCGAGCCACTTCTTGGCCTCGGAGGCCTGCAGGTTCAACGCCTTGGCGAGGTACGGCTCCGCAGTTGCGGCGATCTTCCCGCCCAGGAACGGGATGGAGGAGGACACATCGCCGGTGAGCTCGATCGTGGTGGACCCGGAGGCAGCCACCAGCTTCTGCACTGCCTTGACCTTGACGGGGGCACCGGCAATATCGACCGAGACATCCACGGTCCGGCTGCCATTGGCTGCGGGGTCCGACCAGGATTCGTGCTGGGTGACGTTCAGCGTCTGGCCCACGAACTTCTTGACCATGTCGGGAAACCGGTCGGTCGGCATGGTTCGGGCAGTCGTGGTGGTGAAGGCGCCGCTGACCGGGCCGGAGACCGTGAAGTCCGTCAGGGTGGCGCCGGCGCGCTGGCTGACGTGCTCGACGAAGTCAGGGCGGGTCAGCACGTCGACGACGGCTTCGACGGGGTGGGGCAGCGTGGTGGAGGCGTTCAGGGCCACAAGTTCTCCTCGAGAATCGGGGGTGGTGGTATCGGTCTCCATGCTACGTGCTGGGTGCTCGAATCGCGGTAGGCTGGGATCCACCCCGGCCTCCTTGTGGATGCCGGGCTTTTGTGCTGTTTCCCGGAAGGAACCCCATGGCCCTCACTGGCCTCCGTGCGGCATTGGCCGCCGATCCGTCCTACGCGCGCGTTCGCACCTATGCGTCGAAGGATTTCAGCGCACGGAGCCAGGACCTGGAAGTCGCTGCTCCCGCCGGGCTGCGGGCCGCCCTGGTCACCGAGGTCGTCGATGGGCTGGCTGCGGGCCAGGGGATCGTCCTGGCCGTCACGGCCACCGGACGCGAGGCCGAGGAACTGGTCGGGGCGCTGCGCGCCTACCTGCCCGACGGGGAGGTCGAGGAGTTCCCCAGCTGGGAGACCCTCCCGCACGAGCGGCTCTCCCCACGTTCGGACACCGTGGGGCGGCGGCTGAATGTGCTGCGCCGGCTTGCCCATCCTGAACAAACCGGTGGGCCACTGAAGGTGGTGGTCGCACCCATTCGCGCCGTGGTGCAGCCACTGGCCCAGGGGCTGGGGGAGTTGGCCCCGGTCCGGCTGGCCACCGGTGGGGAAAAGCCGTTCGACGCCCTCGTCCAGGAACTGGCGGACGCCGCCTACGCGCGGGTGGACATGGTCACCCACCGGGGGGAATTCGCCGTGCGTGGCGGCATCCTCGATGTGTTCCCCCCGACGGAGGACCACCCCATACGCATCGACTTCTTCGGTGACGAGGTCGAATCAATGCGCTGGTTCTCGGTTGCCGACCAACGCTCCTTCTCCAAGGCGGACAAGGCCGAGGGCGGGATCGCCGACCCCAGCGTCCTCTATGCCCCGCCCTGCCGGGAACTGCTGATCACCCCTGCAGTCATGTCCCGTGCTGCCAAGCTGAAAGCGGGGATGCCTGCAGCGGCCGACATGCTGGAGAAGATCGCCGGCGGCATCGCCGTGGAGGGCATGGAGTCCCTGGCGCCGTTGTTGGTCGATTCGATGGTGCCATTCGTCGGGGAACTGCCGGCGGATTCGGTGGCAGTGGTGATGGAGCCCGAGCGGGTCAGGGCACGGGCCCACGATCTGGCCGAGACCAACGCCGAGTTCCTCGCCGCCGCCTGGTCCACTGCCTCCGACGGTGGGGCAGCTCCGGTGGACCTGATGCAGGCCGAGGGCGTCGGGGCTGCCCTGGATGCCGGAAACTTTTCCACCCTGGCGGAAACGCGTGCCACGGCGTTGGCCTCGCAGGTCAGCTGGTGGTCCATCACCTCGCTGACCCGTGATGGCGACGTGGAACTGGACATCGACTCGCTGAACGTGGCGGCCCGCGAACCGCGCGGCTATCAGGGTGAAGTTGCCGAAATGATGGAATTCATCGGGTCCCGCGTGCGCGATGACTGGCGCGTCGTGGTGGCCACGGACGGCCCCGGCCCGGCCCAACGGCTGGCCGAGCTCTTCCACGACGCAGGCATCCCCTGCCACCGCGTCGACTCCGTTGATGACACCCCCACCGCGGGGCTCATCGAGATCACGACGGCGGTCGCCGGGCGCGGGTTCGTGTTCGACTCGTTGAAACTCGGGTTGCTCACCGAGGCCGACCTGTTGGGCCGTTCGAGTGCCTACTCGGCGAAGTCCAGCCGGAAGCTCGCCGTCCGGCGGCGCAACGCGGTGGATCCGCTGCAGCTGACTGAAGGCGACTTCGTGGTCCACGAACAACACGGCATCGCCCGGTTCGTCGAGCTGATCCAGCGCAAGGTCGGTGGCACCACGGGGTCCATGCGCGAATACCTGGTGCTCGAATATGCCCCCTCCAAGCGCGGGGCACCCGGTGACCGGCTCTTCGTGCCGACCGATCAGCTGGACCAGGTCACCCGCTACGTCGGCGGGGAGACGCCGGCGTTGTCCAAGATGGGTGGCAGTGACTGGTCGAATACCAAGTCCAGGGCCCGTCGAGCGGTCAAGGAGATCGCCGCGGACCTCATCCGTCTCTACTCCGCCCGGATGGCCTCACGCGGGCACGCGTTCGGCAAGGACACCCCTTGGCAGTCCGAACTGGAGGAGGCCTTCCCCTTCATCGAGACTCCCGACCAGTTGACCACCATCAACGAGGTCAAGGCGGACATGGAGCGGGAGATCCCGATGGACCGGCTGATCTCCGGCGACGTCGGATTTGGCAAGACCGAGATCGCTGTCCGCGCGGCCTTCAAGGCGGTGCAGGATGGCAAGCAGGTTGCCGTGCTGGTGCCCACGACGTTGCTGGCCCGCCAGCATGTCGAGACGTTTTCCGACCGGTTCTCCGGTTTCCCGGTCCGGGTCGCCTCGCTCTCGCGCTTCCAGACCGCCAAGGAGGCCAAGGAAGCCGTCGAGGGGCTGAAGAACGGGTCCATCGACGTGGTTGTGGGTACGCACCGGTTGCTGTCCAAGGAAGTCGAGTTCAAGGACCTGGGCCTGGTGATCGTCGATGAGGAACAGCGCTTCGGTGTCGAGCACAAGGAAGCGCTGAAGCAGATGCGCACCAACGTCGACGTGCTGTCCATGTCGGCGACTCCGATCCCGCGCACCCTGGAGATGTCGCTGACCGGCATCCGTGAAACCTCCACGCTGGCGACCCCACCGGAGGAACGCCATCCCGTGCTCACCTATGTGGGCCCGCATACGGACAAACAGGTCTCGGCGGCGATCCGCCGGGAGCTCATGCGCGAAGGCCAGGTCTTCTTCGTCCACAACCGCGTCTCATCGATCGACTCGGTGGCCGCGAAGCTGCGTGAAATCGTCCCGGAGGCACGTGTCGAGGTGGCCCACGGAAAGATGAGTGAGGCGAAGCTGGAGCAGATCATCGTGGACTTCTGGGACAAGAAGTTCGATGTGCTGGTCTCCACCACGATCATCGAGACCGGGCTGGATATCTCCAACGCCAACACGCTGATCGTGGACCGGGCCAACAACTACGGGCTGAGCCAGCTGCACCAGCTGCGTGGGCGCGTGGGACGTGGCCGCGACCGGGCTTATGCCTATTTCCTCTGGAATGCCGAGAAGCCGTTGGGCGAGGTCGCCCTGGAGCGGTTGAGGGCCGTGGCGGCGCACAATGAGCTGGGATCCGGATTCCAGCTGGCCATGAAGGACCTGGAGATCCGTGGGGCGGGCAACCTGCTCGGCGGCGAGCAATCGGGCCACATTGCCGGTGTCGGGTTTGACCTCTACATCCGGCTGGTCGGCGAGGCGGTGGCCACCTTCAAGGGGGAGACCGAGGAAAAGGTCGCCGATATGAAGATCGAGCTGCCGGTCAACGCCCACCTGCCGCACGACTACGTTCCGGGGGAGCGGTTGCGGTTGGAGGCCTATCGCAAGCTCGCGGCGGCCACGGATCCGGAGGGCATCGACGCGGTGGTCGCCGAACTGGTCGACCGGTACGGGGAACCGCCGGCTGCCGTGGTCAACCTCGTGGAGGTCGCCCGTTTCCGGGTCAGGGCTCGAGCCGCGGGCCTGAGCGATGTGGCGATGCAGGGCAACTTCATCAAGTTCGCGCCGGGCGACCTGCCCGAGTCGAAGCTGCTGCGGATGAATCGGATGTACAAGGGGGCGCAGAACAAGCCGGCCCTGAACGCGGTGCTGATCCCCAAGCCGAAGACGGCACCGATTGGCGGGCGGGACCTGGCCGACGCCGAGATCCTTGCGTGGGCCTCAGGGGTGCTGGAGGCGCTGTTCGAGGACTGACGGCACCCGCGTGCGGGTGAGGTGCCCCAACG
>NZ_BAAAIV010000004.1:27562-28118 GCF_039526245.1 Arthrobacter rhombi | reverse complement strand
TTCGGGGAGCCGCGTGGTGCTTAGTTGACGGCGCTGGGACCGGACGGCGTGGCGCCGCCCTCGTCGGCCCAGTCGCTCGTATCGCCTGCCGAGCCCAGTGACGGGTCGGAGATGTGGTCACTGGCGTACGACGGCGTCTCAGCGGAATCCTTGGAATCGTGGTTCTTGGCGCGGTGTGCGGCGTTGGAGGCCGTCTCCTTGACCTTCACTGCCACGTTGCTCGCGGCCGATGCGGCGGCGGAGCCGACTTCCGGGGCCTTGTCCCTGATCGCCTGACCGGCGTCGTTCAGCTTTTCCTGCGTGCGGGGATCCTGCCACAGGTCCTGCGCCTTGCCGCGGAGCTGGTCGTACTTTTCGCGACCTGCCCGGGCACCCAGGACGTACCCCACTGCTGCTCCGGCCAGAAATGTAAAGATGCGCATTGCATTCCTCCTCTGCTCAAGCGTGGGAACCAGTCCGGAACCCTGAAACCCACACTAACCCGTTCGGCTCCGCAGCGCAGCGCAGCGCACGGCGTCATCGGCAGTGCCTGAGCAACCAGACCCGACCGGAGACA
>NZ_BAAAIV010000004.1:0-27538 GCF_039526245.1 Arthrobacter rhombi | reverse complement strand
CCACCGGCCAAGCCGGTGGGCACCCGTGGTGGTGTGTGGTGCTGCTACTTCTTGACGACCTCTGCTGCCGGTCGACGGTCGGCCTGGTGCGCTTCACCGTGGCCGAGGATGTGCTGCGGGATACCGAATGCCAGGATGGCCAGCACGAAGCACGTGATGCCCGGCAGCCAGGCATTTTCAAGCGTCCAGAAGCTCAGTGCATACAGGGCGCCCACGAACATGACGAAGAAGACCGCGAAGGCCAGGAAGTTGCCAGCGAAGTTGCCCTGACCGGAATAGGCCTTGCTCTTGCCATCTGAGTACACTGCGATTCTCCTTGTTGTCCTGCGCCGGCTGGCGGTGGTGCGCGCTCGCGCTAGTAGCCGGCGGTGCCCTGCTCACCCTCTACAATAGCAACTCCCGAGCTGGCCCCGAGCCGGGTCGCTCCGGCAGCGATCATGGCCTGCGCATCGGCCAGGGAGCGGACCCCGCCGGACGCCTTGACGCCCAGATCCGGTCCAACCGTCCGGCGCATCAAGGCGATGTCCTCCACGGTCGCCCCGCCGCCGGCGAAGCCGGTGGACGTCTTCACGAAGTCGGCCCCTGCCTCGGCGGCAGCATCGCAGGCCAGGACCTTGGCAGCTTCATCCAGCAGGGAGGTCTCGATGATCACCTTGAGGATGGCACCGCCTTCGTGAACTGTGGTCGCGACGCCGCCGATGTCGGCAACCAACGCGTCACGGTCTCCGCGGCGCGCCGCGGAAACGTCGATGACCATGTCAATCTCACTGGCGCCATCGGCGATGGCTCCGGCCGCCTCGAATGATTTCACGGCGGTGGTGGTTGCCCCGAAGGGGAAACCGATGACCGAGCACGTCAGCACACCTGAGCCCTGCAGGGCATCGGCGACAGTGGTGACCCAGAGTGGGTTCACGCAGACGGACTTGAAGTGGTACTTCGCGGCCTCGGCGGCGACGGCCAGGATGTCCTCGCGGGAGGCATCGGGCTTGAGCAGCGTGTGGTCGATGTAGGAGGCGATGGTGTCAGGTGTGGGCTGCTGGGTCATGGTTCCCTCTCGGTGGGTGGGTCGGTGGGTTCAGAGGCCGAGTACGGTGCCGATGTCGGCACGTACGCGGGCCAGTCGCTCGCGGGCGCGCTCACGCGCATCCTGCAGATCGTCGGCTGAGGCCGCTGGTTCGATGACCTCGAGATAACACTTGAGCTTGGGCTCGGTGCCGCTGGGCCTGACGATCACCCGGCTGTCATCCGCGGTGGTGAACGCCATCGCGTCGGTGGGCGGCAGTTCCGTGCTGCCGCGTGCCAGATCGGCGGCCAAGGTCACTGCCGAGCCGGCGATGGACGAGGGTGCCTGGGCGCGCAGCCGGGTCATCAAGGTGCCCAGTTCGTCGAGCGAGGTGACACGTACGGAGAGCTGGTCCGTGGCATGCAGCCCGTGATCCAGTGCCAGCGCATCGAGTTCGTCGCACAGCGTCCGGCCGGCGGCCTTGAGCTGGGCCGCGAAGTCGGCCAGCAGCAGGGCTGCTGACATGCCGTCCTTGTCGCGCACCAGATCCGGGGCGACGCAGTAGCCCAGCGCCTCTTCGTACCCGAAGGAGAGCCCGGGGACCCGAGAAATCCATTTGAATCCGGTCAACGTTTCCTCGTGGGAGATGCCGGCGGCGGCTGCAATGCGGGCCAACAGGCGTGAGGAGACGATCGAGTTCGCGAAGACCGGCGCCGCGGCGGGGGATGCGGCGGCACCCGCTGCATCGGTGGCTAGCCGGGCCGCGATGTGGACGCCGAGCAGCGCGCCGACCTCGTCGCCGGTGAGCATCCGCCACCCGGTCCGTGGGTCCTTGACGGCAGCGGCACAACGGTCCGCGTCCGGGTCGTTGGCGATGACCAGGTCCGCAGTCGTCGTCTGCGCCAGGTCCAGGGCCAGGTCGATGGCGCCGGGCTCTTCAGGGTTCGGGAAGGCGACAGTGGGGAAATCCGGGTCGGGTTCCGCCTGCTCGGCCACCATGTGGACGTCGGCGAAACCGGCAGTGGCCAAGGCCCGGGACATCGTGTCCCCGCCGACACCGTGCATCGGGGTCACCACGATCCGCAGGTCGGCACGGAGCTCGCGTTCAGGGGCATCAGCCGGGATCAGCGCGGTGATGGATTCCAGATACCGGGCCTGCACATCACCGGGTTCGCCGGCGGCTGGCAGCACGGTCCACCCGTCCTCTGCCAGCTCGATGCCTGCCAGTGCGTCCGTGGCCGTGATGCGCTCGGCGATCTCGGCATCCATGGGGGCGACGATCTGCGCGCCCTGTCCGGAGTCGGAGACGGCCCGGCCGCCGAGGTAGACCTTGTAGCCGTTGTCCTGGGGCGGGTTGTGGCTGGCGGTCACCATGACCCCGGCTTCGCACTCCAAGGCACGGACCGCCCAGGCGAGCACCGGAGTGGGCAGCAGGGCTGGCATCAGGAACGCCTCGATGCCTGCTGCGGTGAAGATGGCGGCCGTCTCCTGGGCGAAGACGTCGGAGTTATGGCGGGCATCGAACCCGACAACGGCCCGAGGCGTGTAGGCGCCGGCCGCAGTGTCGAGCAGATACCGGGCAACTCCGGCTGCGGTGTGCCGGACCACGACCCGGTTCATCCGGTTGGGGCCGGCACCCAGTGCCGCGCGCAACCCTGCCGTGCCGAAGGACAGGGGTCCGGCGAACCGGTCGGCCAGCTCGTCCCGCGCCGCGTCGTCGGTGCGAGCAGAAGAGAGCAGGGCTTGCAGCTCGGCGGTGGTCGCCGGGTCTGGATCCTCGGCGGCCCAGGCCTCTGCGCGCGCGAAGAGGTCCTCGGACGACTGGGGGGCGGAATTCATGATGCTCCTGGGGTGCGGTTCTCGGATGGGCGATGCAGGGCGGATTAGATGCGTCCGACGATTTCCGCCAGCAATTTCGAGATGCGCGGTCCGGCGGCCTGTCCGGCTTCGATGACCTCCGCATGGCTGAGCGGGACCGGGCTGATCCCGGCGGCCAGGTTGGTCACTAGGGAGACGCCGAAGACCTCCATGCCGGCGTGCCGGGCGGCGATGGCCTCCAAGGCGGTGGACATGCCGACCAGGTCAGCACCGATGTTCCGGGCGTACCTGACTTCTGCCGGGGTCTCGTAGTGGGGGCCGGTGAACTGGGCGTAGACGCCTTCGTCCAGGCGGGGGTCCACCTCGCGGGCGATCGCGCGCAGGCGTGAGGAGTAGAGGTCGGTGAGGTCCACGAACGTGGCACCCTCCAAGGGGGAGGTCGCCGTGAGGTTGAGGTGGTCGCTGATCAGCACGGGTGTTCCGGGTGCCCAGGCCTCGTTCAGGCCCCCGCACCCATTGGTCAGGACCATGGTGGTGCAGCCTGCGGCGGCAGCCGTGCGGACCCCGTGGACGACGGCGCGGACGCCCTTGCCCTCGTAGTAATGGGTCCGGGCGCCGAGTACCAGTACACGCTTCCCTGCAGGCGTCAGGATTGACCGGATGGTCCCGGTGTGTCCGACGACGGCGGGGGAGTGGAAGCCGGGTAGGGTCGCCGCATCCAGGGTGTGGGTGGTCTCGCCGATCAGTTCGGCGGCCTCGCCCCAACCGGAGCCCAGGACCAGGGCTGTGTCGTGGGAATCGATGCCGGTCTGCTCGGCCAGGACGGCCGCCGCGTCGCGGGCCAGCTGGAAGGGATCTTCGTTGATTTCGTTCACGGAACCAACTTACCGTCGGTTGCCCTGCGGCCGGTACCGGATCCGGCGTGCAAGTTACGGGCAGGTAGTGGAGAATGGATTGACGTGAGCGTAGAACAGAGCAAAACGTCCCAGCGGTTGATCATCCTTGGCGGCGGCCCCGGTGGCTATGAGGCCGCAATCGTGGCTGCACAACTTGGTGCCGACGTGACCATCGTCGAGCGGCAGGGCATGGGCGGATCGGCAGTGCTGACGGACGTCGTCCCGTCCAAGACCTTGATCGCGACCGCCGACGCCATGCGCCGGGTCAGCGGCGCCCAGTCCTTCGGCGTGACCGTGGAGGGCAAGGCGGATGCCAGCGCCGACCTCAGCGTCGTCAACGCACGCCTGATGGAACTCGCCCGTGAACAGTCAGCCGATATCCGCGTGGGCCTCGAGCGTGCCGGCGTGCGCGTGGTCCTGGGTGAGGGGCGCCTGGTCGACAACCGCCACATCGCCGTGACCGGCAATGACGGCAGCGAGGAAACCCTCGAAGCCGACGCCATCCTGCTCGCCATGGGCGCCCACGCCCGCGAGCTGCCCACCGCAAAGCCCGATGGGGAGCGCATCTTCTCCTGGACCCAGGTCTACAACCTCCAGGAGATCCCCGAACACCTCATCGTCATCGGCTCCGGCGTCACCGGCGCTGAGTTCGCTTCGGCCTACAACATGCTCGGAACCCGGGTGACGCTGGTTTCCTCCCGCGACCGGGTCCTCCCAGGTGAGGACGCTGACGCCGCCGCAGTGCTGGAGGACGCGTTCGAGTCCAACGGGCTGGAAGTCGTGGCGAAGTCGCGAGCCGAATCCGTGGACCGGACCGCAGAGGGCGTGCGGGTCACCCTCTCCGACGGCCGGACCCTAGACGGTAGCCATTGCCTGGTGGCCGTCGGTGGCATTCCGAACACTGAGGGCATCGGCCTGGAAGAGGCGGGCATCGAACTTTCCGAGTCCGGCCACGTCAAGGTCGATGGCGTCTCGCGCACCACGGCCCCGAACGTCTACGCTGCCGGTGACTGCACCGGCGTCTTCGCACTGGCGTCAGTGGCCGCCATGCAGGGCCGCATCGCCATCGCCCACCTTATGGGAGACGGCGTGCGGCCGCTGAAGACTCACGAGGTCTCCTCGAACATCTTCACCAGCCCCGAAATTGCCACAGTGGGCGTGACCGAAGCGCAGGTCAAGGAGGGCAAGTACCAGGGCGACATCATCAAGCTCGATCTGGCCACGAATGCCCGCGCAAAGATGATGAACGTGAAGGAAGGCTTCGTGAAGATCATCGCGCGCAGCGGCTCGGGCACGGTCATCGGCGGGGTCGTGGTCGCACCGCGCGCCTCCGAGCTGATCTATCCGATCGCCTTGGCTGTACAGAACCGCTTGCACGTGGACGACATGGCCCAGACCTTCACGGTGTACCCGTCGCTGTCGGGCTCGGTATCCGAAGCCGCCCGACGGTTGCACAAGCACCTGTAGCCCCAAGCTTCCTACTGCGCTTCGGGTCTCAGGGAGCAAACATGACGTCTCTGTGACGCGTACGTGCGTCCATTATGTGGACACATTGATCGGCGAGTGGTCAAAAGTTCTAGTATTGCTCGAAGTATTGATCACACGCGCACAAGAGGTGTCCCCATAGTGTCCAGTTTGCCCACCAACGCCGCTCCGAAGGCGAACACGCGAGGTCGCGTGATCTTCTCCAGCATGATCGGCACCACCGTGGAGTTCTACGACTTCTACGCCTACGCCACGGCCTCGGTCCTGGTCTTTCCGGCACTGTTCTTCCCGAACGCCACGAATATCAACGCCATCCTCAGCTCGTTTGCGATCTTCGGGGTCGCCTTCGTCGCGCGCCCTCTGGGGTCGATCATCTTCGGCCACTTTGGAGACAAGATTGGCCGCAAGGGGACTCTCGTTGCGTCCCTGATGACCATGGGCATCGCGACCTTCCTCATCGGGTTCCTGCCGGCGGCCAGCGGAGGGTTCGTCATCCTCGCGCCACTGCTGTTGGTGCTCCTGCGTTTTGCCCAGGGTCTGGCACTCGGCGGCGAATGGTCCGGTGCCGCGCTCCTGGCCACCGAGAACGCCCCGCCCAACAAGCGCGCCATCTACGGCACCTTCCCGCAGCTGGGTGCTCCCATCGGCTTCATCATCGCCAACCTGGTTTTCGTCGGCCTGCAGCTGGGCCTGAGTGCCGAGCAGTTCCAAGCATGGGGCTGGCGCGTGCCCTTCATCCTTTCCGCGGTCCTGGTGGCCGTGGGCATCTATGTGCGCCTGAAGCTCGTTGAGTCTGTTTCCTTCCAGAACGTCCTCAAGCAGGAAAAGGTCGTGAAGTCGCCGGTCAAGCAGACCTTCCGGTTCCACTGGCGTCCGGTTCTGGCAGGCACGATCATCATGTTCGCCACCTACGTGCTGTTCTATTTGATGACGTCCTTCACGCTGACCTACGGAACGTCCCCGGCCACCGTCGATCAGGCGCGCGCCGCGGCCGAGGCCAAGGGCAAGGTTTTTGACGCCGCCGCCGAGGCAGCATTCGTCCCCGGGCTGGGCGTTCCGCGAACCGAGTTCCTCTGGATGCTGATCCTCGGCGTCGTGTTCTTCGGCATCTTCACGGTCATCTCCGGCCCTTTGGCGGAGAAGTTCGGCCGCCGTAAGTTCCTGCTGGGCGTCTCAGTCCTGATCCTCATCTTCGGGGCCACCTGGACGCTGATGTTCGGCCCCGGCACGGGGGCCGCCATGGTGGGCCTCATCATCGGCTTGTCCCTGATGGGACTGACGTTCGGTCCCATGGCTGCCTATCTTCCGGAATTGTTCCCGGCCAATGTGCGCTATACCGGCTCCGCGGTCGCGTACAACCTCTCGTCCGTCATTGGCGCGGCACCGGCATCGTTTGTGGCCATTGCCTTGTGGCAGGCAGGCGGGGGAAACACCGTCTGGGTGGGCATCTACCTGGCTGCAGCAGCGGCTTTGACGATCGTCGCACTGTTGATGACCGGCGAAACCCGCGATCAGGACTTCGAGAACAACGTGGGATAGCCTCCCCACCCACAACAATGGCCTGCCACCCCTTCTGGGTGGCAGGCCATTGTTGGTGTCGGAGGTGTCAGTCCTGAATGCTGGCCAGGACTGCTCCGGCGGATACGGTGTCGCCGGCGACTGCGGTGAGACCGGTGATGGTCCCGGCACGGTGGGCCGTCAGCGGCTGCTCCATCTTCATGGCCTCGAGGACGACCACGAGATCGCCTTCGGAGACGGTGTCTCCGTCCTTGACCGCGACCTTGACGATGGTGCCCTGCATGGGAGAGGTCAGGCTGTCCCCGGTAACGGCGGTGCCGGCGCTGGAGCGGTTCGAGCGCTTGCGCTTGGCCTTGCCGTTGGACTTGCTGCCGCCGGACAGGGAACCCAGCCCGGCGGGCAGGACTACCTCCAGGCGCTTGCCGCCAACCTCGACGGTAACTGCCTGGCGCTCATCGGTGGTCTCGGGCAGGGCACCGGTTGGGGTCCAGGGCTCGATGGTGTTCTCGAACTCCGTTTCGATCCAGCGGGTGTGGACGCTGAAGGGGCCCGATGCCGGAACGAAGGCGGGGTCGGCCATCACGGCGCGATGGAACGGGATGACCGTGGGCATGCCCTCGACCACCATTTCATCGAGCGCGCGCCGGGCGCGTGCCGCGGCCTGGTCACGGGTGGCCCCGGTGACGATCAGCTTGGCGATCATCGAATCGAAATTGCCCGAGACGGACTCACCCTGTTCGACGCCGGAATCTACGCGGACACCGGGGCCCGTGGGCAGGCGGAGCGTCGAAATAGTTCCGGGGGCCGGCATGAACCCGCGTCCGGCGTCTTCGCCGTTGATGCGGAATTCGAAGGAGTGACCGCGCAATTGGGGGTCGCCATAGCCCAGTTCCTCGCCCCGGGCAAGACGGAACTGCTCGCGAACGAGGTCGATTCCGGAGATCTCCTCGGAGACGGTGTGCTCGACCTGTAGACGGGTATTCACTTCGAGGAAGGAAATGACTCCATCGGTGCCCACGAGGAACTCACACGTCCCGGCCCCTACGTACCCTGCCTCACGCAGGATGGCCCTGGATGACTCGTAGAGGCGGTTGACCTGGTCCTCCGACAGGAACGGCGCGGGCGCCTCCTCGACGAGTTTCTGGTTCCGGCGCTGCAACGAGCAGTCACGGGTGGAGATGATGGCGACGTTCCCTTGGGCATCCGCCAGGCACTGGGTCTCGACGTGGCGGGGGGCGTCCAGGAAGCGCTCGATGAAGCATTCGCCCCGGCCGAAAGCGGCAGTGGCCTCGCGGACTGCGGACTCGTACATCTCCGGGATCTCATCGCGGGAACGGACCACTTTGATACCGCGACCACCACCACCGTAGGCAGCCTTGATCGCGAGAGGCAGTCCGTGCTCGTCGGCGAATTCCAGGACCTCCTGGGTGGAATGCACCGGCTCTTTCGTGCCGGGAACGAGCGGGGCGCCGACCTTGGTGGCGATGTGGCGCGCCTGGACCTTGTCGCCGAGCTGGGCGATGGCGCTCGGAGGCGGTCCGATCCACGTCAGGCCGGCGTCGATCACCCGCTGGGCGAACTCGGCATTCTCGGAGAGGAACCCATATCCGGGGTGGATCGCGTCGGCTCCGGAAGCTGCGGCCGCTTCGAGGATCTTGTCCATGACCAGATACGACTCAGCGGCGCTCTGGCCGCCCAGCGCGAAGGCCTCGTCGGCCAGACGGACATGTAGCGCCTCGCGGTCGGGCTCTGCATAGACGGCGACGGAGGCGATGCCCTCGTCACGGGCCGCGCGGATGACGCGGACGGCGATCTCGCCACGGTTGGCGATGAGGACCTTGGTCAGCTGGGGCATGGCAGGTAGAACTCCTTCAATTTGCTGTTTGGAGCCTACCGTCGCTTGTGGGTTGTACACGTAATTCCACGCCGATCCCCGGGAGTCCATCGAGGAATTTTGTAGGGGTTCTACAAAAGAACTGGCGTATCGGTTAGCGTGCGTATCGTCCGCAGGTAATACTCACGGGAGCGTCGGTTCTTCCTCGATCTCGAAGCACTCTGGGGGTACCGTCGAAATCCTGATTGGTGTTCCCGTACAGGTACACACCTGTCGACGAAACCACCGGCTCACGCCATGGCGACCCCAACCGTAATTGGATGGGCTTGTATGTGTCGGGGCGGCTGACAGCCCGGCGGCCTATGGCCAGGCAGTTGACCAGCGAATTGGCTGCATTTTCGTTCTGACCTGGCGTGAGTGCGTCCACCACCTCTAATTGGCCAGAACGGCTGTTAGATCCCTGCTGGTCCGGCGTCCTGACAATTACCGAGCGACGCTCAGCGTCAGCTGATCCGACCTAGTTTGCTCTCAACGTCCGGGCGCAGTTATATCAGAAGTCATGTAGCGAATCTTGCCGCCGTCGTGAGCAATTTCGTCTTGAATTTTTAGTGCCACCGGCACTTCGAAGTTGACCATTTCGCGAAGTTCCTCAGCGATATTCTCGCCGACGTTTGACGTGCTCTTCATGACAAGCCGCAGTTCAATCGACATATCGGCATACTGATGAATCTGGAACTGCTTGACGTCATCGATGTACTCGTCGCACAGGTTTGTGAGATTTACCGTGGCAACCAATGCGCCACTAGGCAACGTCAATTCGTCGCTTGTTCTGCCAGCAACGGAACCAATCCGTGGAGTTGTCATGCCACATGAGCACGGTCCATCTAATTTTCGACTCAGGTCGCCCATTCGATAGCGAATAAGTGGGAACACCCGGTTCTCCAAGTCGCTAACAACCGTCTCACCCGTCTCGCCGTTCGAGAGTACTTTCGACTGGCGATCCACGATCTCAATTCGGCGCAGTGGCTCAAACACATGCAATCCATCCTGTTGGACGCATTCACCCGCCATCCAGGGAATTTCCGCGCATCGATAATGGTCGTAGACCGGCGCGCCGAAGATTCGTGTGATTTCGCTTCTAATGGCCTTCGTCAGTGGAGCCGCCGTTGTCCCAATGGCAATCGGCGCAGGCAACTGTTGGCCGAGCGCTTCCATCCGGCGGGCGACTTCGTATATGCCCCCCACATAGCCCACGATGACATCAGGCGACATCCGCCGCCACTGGTCGGCGAGTTCAGCCATGGCCTTGTCGTCGAAGTAGTACGCGTTGTGTTGGTAACGGCGGGTCGGCCACCACAGGAGATCGTGACTTTTTGAAGTGTTGATCTTCGTGGTTTCCCGCCGGATATCAAGAAAGTTTCCATGAATGGGGACACCCCACCACCGCAATAGTTGCCATTCCAGTACGCGCGCTGGGAAACGAAGATCGCGCAGAATGCGGAGCGGTTCTCCCGTGCTGCCCCCGGTCCGCGACTCAACACTATTTCGATCTGTCTTCTCTGTGGAGACGAACATCTCTCGGTGCTGACGGACGTGATGCTTTTCAACGATTGGTAATTCCGTGAAGGCTGCGGGGTCGTCCAAGTCCTTCAGCGTAAAGCCAGCATCACGATAGAAATCGCGATAGAACTCAGTATTGGTCATGGCGAAACGGGCCTGACGGGTACTGGCATCGGCTGTCACCTTAGCCAATTGCTCCGCCGGCAGGCGCTCCCAGCGCTGCATCTTGGCGTCCAACCGTGTACTGGACGCAAATACTGTATTCTTCCGCACAAAATGAACAGCTGAACGAACGTCTACCGAGCTCATCATTTCCCCCAATAAAGCCACCAAATAAGTAAGGTTGAGGAAACAGTAGCCTCAAGCAGCGAGGTTGCCAATAGGGCGACTCCACTCACCAAGAGTGCTCGCGAAGTGGGGTGTGTTGCCGTTTGGGGAAATGCTCGGCGTACCAATGATTGGTACGGCCTCTCGCCCCACGAAAGATGATGTCGGCTACTGAGGCAGTGCCCTCGAGATCTTCCCAGGTGGTTTCTTCCAAAGTGAGACGACGTCATCGATCACCGTGTGGTGTGGAGGTATTTCAACCATTCCTCATTCGTACGTGTGCTCGCATCGCTGCCCTGATATTCGTGGAGTCCGCGGGAGGCCAGCTGGAGCGCAAATGACTGTTCGTTCGGAGTCAATGTTGGCTCCTCAGTAACTGCGCCCGTCAGAGACATCAGAGCTCAGCCCGGCGAGGCCAAACACGGCGGCGTGGTTACCGTCTAGGGATTAGCCGAGCCCGCGCTGCGTGGACGCTTGGAATCAGACGCCCGGAGGCGCCGCCGAAGTGCGGGGAAACCTGGCATCTGGTAAAGCCACACGAGAGGACGAAGAGAACTGAACCGGGCGAGCACGGCGCATGCGATAAAGGCGGTCACGAGGCCTACCGCCGTGACAACGGCAGAAGACTCCACACCGGCGGACAGCAGCGCTACGGTCGTAACGATGATGATGGGGAAATGCGACACGTAGTAGACGATCGACTTCCTGCCGATGCCCTCGACTGCCCTGACAAGTCTGGAGTCGGGCAGTGCTTTTGCTGCCGCCATCGCCACCATGATTCCGGCGAGGCTTCCCGGCGCTGTTATGGCCTCGTACTTAGACTCGACGCCATTGAGGGACGACCACACTCCTACACCAATGGCAACAACAGCACACACTGCCAAAGGCCAGCCCCGACCGAGGCGACCGAACACATCTTGCCTCTGAGTAAAAAAGTTCCCTGCGTAGAAAAAGCCGAGGAAGTAGAAGAACCCTTTGGCGAGTTCCCCGTCGAAGGGTACGGACGCCGCGAACGACGCCACCGAAACTAGCCAAGCGGGAAGACGCCGGATGAACGGGGCCATGCAGTAGTAGGTGCCGATGAAGAATAGGAACCATAAGTACCCTGTAGCGACCCACGACCACGGAGAAGTGAGGACATAGTTACTCGGCCCTTGAATGATGTGCAGCCCTGCCCACACCAAGTAGGGCCACCCGATCAGGGCGACCTTTCCTAGCAGGTACTCGGGCAGGGGGCGCTTAATGGAATGGCTCAACAGTGACCCAGAAAGGAACATCAGCATCGGCATGCGGAACGGCAGGAAGAAGTTGTTCGTCGTCCGAACCCATTCGGGCATCTCGAGCCCGTACAGAACCGGAATGGCAGGGGCATGCCAAACAAGTACCATCACGATGGCAGTACCTCGCAGTAGATCCATCCACCTGAAACGGGTCGTCGTCACATTCTCACCTTTAATCGTCGCCAATTCACAAAAGTCTAGCCGCGGGAATTATGAACTGCGCCAGGGTTGGTGGATGCATCGAGTACCGGATGGACGGAACTCGGGCGCGTGCAATTAAAGTATCCAGCGGAACTGCAAGAACGGGTCACAAGGGCGGCCTGGGGAAGCCGGGAGCCTCATGTCTTAACTCCACCTGCGTGCGCAAAGTCGGTAGTACGAAGCGTCAGGAGAGAGGCTCGAGCTCACGACTCTGACCGGCAAACGAACGCGCCATTACTCGAAAATTAGCCATTCCCCTCGCCGTGAAGTACCGAATCATTCGTCTTGCATGAACACGGGAAGGTCCTGCCGGATTGCGTCAGCCAAAAAAGTCCAGAGGGACCCGTCGGATGCCTCTTCTTCCGCGGCCATATTCAAAATAAGTTAGCCCGAAGGAACCGATGATGTATCCACCTCCACGGAAAACGGTGCGTGCTCCGCGGGACTCATGGTCGAGATTGGAGGTTAGTTTACCCAGAAGATTCCTTATCCCGCCAAAGACAACTCTGCCGACACCATTAATGAAACACCAGGCCCGTAGCTTCAGGCGATCGCGATCGCTTGCGAGAAATAGACTAATAAGCGCTTCTGAGCTTCCGATACGAAATTCGCGCCGACGAACCCATCCACGAGTTGCTCGGTCATTGGGAACCGGGTCCTGTGAGCGTGCTTCGTTGCACCACCGGATGCTGCCGCCGTGCTTGATCATTTCTTTCGAGAAGAGCGAATCTTCGCCGCCAATCAATCCCAGCGATTCGTTGAAGCGCAGATTGTACTTGCGGACGAAGGGTAGAAAAAGGAGCAAATTGTGACTAGCAGCAGCCGACAGTTGCGTGCCGGTGGCGCGTTGTTGGCGAATGAAGAAGCGCCCGGAGACCAACCAAGGATCCGGTTCCGCCTCAAAGGTGGAAACGACGTGCCCAACGACGGCTTCACACTTGAACTTCTTCCAAGTCAGCAACATCTGCTCGAGCCACCCTGGTAGCGGGACGATGTCGTCATCAACAAATATCAGCAGAGTCGAGTTCGGTGATTCATCGAGAGCTCGGTTTCGGGCGGCGGAAATGCCGGGACGTGGTTCATGCTGATAATCGATTATTTCAGGTCTGAGGGCAACGATATCGCTGGCCTCCGAGACAGGCGCGTTGTCCACAACGAGTACACGGCAGTCGAAGTCCAATCGAGCGTTAGTGGACAGCGAATCGATTTGTTGAAGTAGGGACTCGACGGTTCGGGGAAGTCGATCAAGTCGGTGATAGGTGAGTACGGCGATGGTAAGTGAAGTATTCAACTGAGGGACTCTTAATATCGGTTGGATTTCCGTCGTATATAAATCGGGAATGGGCGGGCGGGTTGGTGTTGCCTGGTTCTCCTGCGACCCATGTAGGACCGCCGCCCGTCCTTTTCAGCAGTTTGGCGTTTTTCCTGCCATATGACGGTACAAACGGAGTCAAACATGACTAATGCTAATCGGCCGACTTACTCCGAAGACGTGCGAAAGTGGCGTCACCAGCTGTGCGCGTTGGCTGTTAGTCACTATACAGAACTTAAAATCCTGGAGCCCGTAGTCCGTCGCCTCACACTACGAAATTTGGTTCGCTGTCTGTGAAGCTGAACTAGACCGGAAAGCCACCTGCGAGCTATTTCTGAGTCTCTATCCGTTGCGCCTCGAGGAATGCATCACGATGCTGTTTCCCTGCAGCGGACCAATCTCGAGCTGAGAGATCGGGGGCTTTCGCCGGCGGGTTGCGACGCAAGTCTGCCAAAGTCGACGTTAGATCCTGGGCTGATAATTGCCCTTCGTACAGGTAGACCCAGCCGGCCCCAACTTCGAGAGACAGCAGCTCGTTGGTCTCGTTGCGCGGGACCAGGACGGGACGCTGTACAGACAGTGCGGCCAGCGCGCTCCCTGAGTTGTGCATGTGCTGATAGGGGAGGACCACCAACTCCGCTTCTGTGATGGCGGCGACGAGGCTCTTTTCAGCCACGTATCCTGAGGAAAAACTGATGCGATTATCTGCGGAGGTCGCGTTCCGAACCACATTCTCGAGGTCCGTAGACGACGGTTTGCCAGTCACGGAGAGGCTCAACTCGGGGTAGTCGTTTGCAGTTTGCATGAAGCAGGTGAGGAGGTTTTCCACGCCCTTGTAGCGCCGGATGAGACCGGCAAAGGCAATCCGGCCCGCAATTTTTTCGTGCCGAGGCATATCGGCGAACCAGTCGCAGTAATGCCCGTGAGGAATAAGGCGCTGAGCCACACCGGAAATGCGTGGTGTAGTGGGGTTGATCGAAATTCGCAGGGTCGTCATGTGATCACATTTGGTCACGAGCTGCCGCCGTATGAGAGAGAGGCCTTGGGGGAGATCTAGGTTGTGAATCGTTCGAACGACCGCGATCTTTTTGAGCCGGATCCTGAGCAGGAGTAGCGCGAAAGCTAGGTCTTTTCCGCGTCGTCGGAGCCAAGTGCTGCCATCGAGTAGTGCTTCCGGCCAATGAAAATGGATCACGTCGTAATTCGCGGTGAGGGCTTTTTTCCACGAGAAGCGCATGAGGCGGAGTTCGGGGGTGTTCTCCAGACTTTCGCCAAGCATGGTGATGTAAGGATTCGTCGTGGGGCGTGAGTTTCCAAACGATTCCAGAACTCGAATGCGATGCACTGTTCCTCCACATTCTGTCATCCCCATGCGGGCTAGACAGAGCACGTTGACCGGGGACCAAAGCGATACCCAGTATATAATCTACACTAGTGATAAAAGCACGACGAATGACTATTAACTTTGGGTTTGGCGCGTCAGTTGAGGCCAGCCAGGTTGGCGAGAGGCACGCAAATGGGGACGACTTATTCCGAGGCTCTAAAGGAATTGCGCAACGCGCAAAAGGGGCGAGCCAAAGGAGCCCCCGGTTACTCGATATATGTCAATCGCAAGATTGGCAGGTTTCTTGCAGCTTTTGCCCACACGCTGAGACTCACGCCCAATCAAGTCACGCTAGTGAGTGCGCTATTCACGTTCACTGGGATCGTCCTCCTAGCGACTGCGCCGCCGACGTGGTACTTGGGAATCGCTGTTTGGCTCTTATTGGCCCTGGGGTATGCATGGGATTCCGCGGACGGCCAGGTCGCGCGCTTGCGTGGCGGTGGATCTGTCGCAGGGGAGTGGCTGGACCACTTTGTTGATGCGTTGAAGATTTCGTGTTTGCATCTCGCGGTTCTCATTGGGTGGTACAGATATTTTCCAATAGAGAACGAACTGTGGCTGCTGATACCCATCGGATTCGCAGTCGTAGGAGCCGTAACTTTTTTCGCCATGATCCTCAATGACCTGCTGAAGGGTTCAAGAGGCGTCGAAAAGGCCGTCGAGGAGGGGGGGAGTTCTCCCCTGAGGTCCGTACTCCTGCTGCCCACCGATTACGGAGTCCTCTGTTTGTCATTCGCCTTCTGGGGGATTCCAATCATCTTTGTCGGTGCGTACTCATTGCTATTTTTGGCTTGTGCCATGTTTTTGGTACTGGCAGCAATTAAGTGGTTCAAGGATATGAAAAAAATGTGAGTCACCGTCTGTCAGAACAAAGGAATACAACGGATGTAGGCGGCAACTGAGTATTTTTGCCTTTGGGGCCATGCGTCCTGCCGTTCGGAGCCAGCGATATTGCTGATGATGGCAGTACCTACTGGCGGAGGCCCGCGACACCCACCGGCAATACGCGTTGATCCATCGTGGCCTGTTACCGCATTCTGTGACTGTGGGCCGGGCCGATCAGCCCGGCAGCTTTCCTCGCCCGGCGCGCGCTGCCCTTAGCCTCGCCCGCTGGAACCCAAAAAGTCGAACATTCGGGAAACTCCTCGTTCGGCAGTCGGTCTTGCCCTCGCCAGTAAGTTCAACTCTTCTCCGAATGAATTCGTCGGTAGGTCCCGCGTGCGACCCGGAGAAAAAGCCGAGGCTGCCGACCGGCCATTTTTGTCAGGCCGAAACCGGTGAACCGGGGAATCCGCCGTCCTGCGACGAGCGACCCAGTTAGCCGTGCAAGGAGCCCCGTTCGCCGCTGCACTTGTAATGGTTGAACAGAAGCCAGTGAATTGATATCGATGGGGTCGAGCTCGATAATTCCTTCGCTTACAGCTTCCATAAGGATGCCTTTGCCGCGAATTGTTCGCGCAATTACTGCGCTGGACCCCTCCGCCTCATTGAAGATCGGGTAGCCGGATTCGTCAGAATCCCAGAAATCCGCGACTGCGATATCGGCGCTTTCGCCGACACCGTCGGGGCACACTTTGCAGCGCCATTGAGTTGCCGGTCCAAGAACTTTCCCCCAAGACTCGTCATAGGACATGCTTCGCGATATGTCTCGTAGTTTGACTGTGAACCGTCCTGGCCACCCGCGGCCTCGATACCAGAGAGAATCAGGGGGGGTCCCTTTTGCAATTCCCAAGGATTCGATGAGTCTTTGCGTGGCGTGCGCACTCGGTGTACCTGCGCAAAAGAAGGAAAGCATTATGGGGGCAGGTTGCCGCACTCCGCCGAGCCCAGCGGCGTCCACGTACGAGCGGAGGGCAGAAATCTCACACGGCTTCCCAATCACCGCTGTACCTGGTAGCTGGATATCGGGGTTGGCCAACGTAGCAGTAGGGGCGTACCGAGATCCGGCGGACGCAAGTGCTTCCTCTTTAGTTGTAATTGATACTGGGACGGTTCTCCGGGGATCGCGACCTGCTCCAGCTCCTGCAACGCGGGTAGCCCTCCCACTCTCCAGAAGCCATGTGGATAATGCCGTCAGGACACCGGCACTGCTGCCCCGGTATCTGGTTTCCGGGTCTGTTGCGTGTCCTTTCCAGACGCCAATAAAGGATCCCATGGTCTCATGCCGCTCCAGACTGGGATTGTTGTTAGAGCGGACGAGCATCCCTGGGCAGGAGCGCTTGAATAAGCGAGTGGAATTTTCGGGCGTCTGGCCGATGGACGACCGTTTAGGACGCATGAACCCCTGCTTGTCGAGCACCATGTCCAAGCCAGGGTCGACTATCGTACAAAGCCCGCAGCCGGAGCAGGCATCGGATGCAACGACTTTCGAAATCTGTTGGTCAAGTTTCTTGGCTGCGCTCCCGGGCGAGGGCTGTCGGACGCTCATAGGATCTCTCCCAGCTTTTCCGTTACAGCAGATAGTGAGTTCTTTCCAACCTGCTGTGCAAGTTTCGCCTCAACTATGAGCTGGTCGTTGTCCATAAGCTGGCGGATTTCGTCCGTCACGTTTTGGCTGGTGCGTAGGTCAATGGCATGTCTCCACCCGAGACTTTCCATAAGGGGGGAAAACTTGCGGGAGTATGCCAGCGGAATCGCTGGAATCCCCAGCGAAAGAGCGTTCAAGCTTGCATGCATTCGAGCCGCAATCACAAGCTTTGAGGAGGCGATAGCTTCTCGAACCGTATCAAGCGATGTCGGCACGATGAGCTCTGGATCAAAACTAAGTCGATCGGCAAGTTCAGAGATCGCCGGGACATCGTTGTCGGGGTTGGGTGAGTCGAGGACATGGGCCAAAAGGGCTACTTCTCGGCCTTGCGCGTGCAGCATCTCTGCCGAGCGGAGCATCGATTCTTGATATCTCGTTGCATCGACATGCGGATTCTCGTTCCAAAGGAGCCCAGAGACATTCAACAAGACGTCACGAGTTGTAGGCACTGCTACGTCGTCAATTCCAAAAACCATGTCTGAACTCAGCGCATCGGGGGTCCTGCCGAGCCGCTCGGCGGCGGCACTGCTAGAAGGATCTCGACTGAAAACGGCCGCAGACCGACTGAGGTTCCTCTTCGCAATCCACGCGGCTTTACGGGATTTGAAGGGGCCAATGGTCTGTGGAGCCATCACCCCTACAGCACCAGCCTGCACGGCAAACTCGTAGACAAGCCCCATTGTGAGATGCCGGTCAAAGCCGTAAATGTCTGAGAAACTATCTCCAGACCTTGTATCCCAGACCAAGTCGAATTGCTTGAAGTAATCCTGCATCCCGAAGCGCGGAAGTAGGCGTTCTCGGATGAGCGAACGTGGTTTTCCCCAGGGAACTTCCTTCGGACGCGACCCATAGTTGACGAATTCGACTTTGGCATGAGGCCAAACTCGCCTCAACAGGTCGTGGGAACCGCGTGCTAGGGCAGCCACGCCGAGGTTTGTTGAAGACTCATGTGCCCAGAGAACAAGAATACGCATGGTGCCTTTCGGTTCTATTTTTGTATGGGGTTTGCTAGCGCTTTAGGTATTGACGAAGGGACCACAGATCATGCATGTCGCGGCGCACGGAAGGAATAAGCATGGCGATCCCGTAGACGGCGATCGTCCCTGCAACCGCTGCCGCAGCACTAACCCATGGTCCTGCGGATTCTGTGAGAGTCGAAAGGGTGAAGGCGGCCCCTGCGCCTGCGCCTGCAAGAGCAGCCATGCGTACAAAGTTGAGGGTCAAACCCCGAATGGGGACTCCAGATATCGACTTGTTAATCCATAGTAGGGAAAGTGGCCAAGAAACGGCTGTAGCGATGAGGTAGCCCGTGGCGACGCCGGCGACGCCCCAGCGGACACCGACAAGGAGGCACACAACCTTGATGAGCACACTGATCATGTTGTATTTGAACAAGGCCGCTGTAATCCCCTTGGAAACGTAGACCCAGTATCCGAAATAGGCCAACGTCTGGAGCGCCGCTGCTGCAGATAAGAGGCTCATAATGGGTGCCGATTCCATCCATTGGGCACCGAGGAGGAGGAACGTTAGCGGCTTTGATGCGCCGACCGCTAAACCAAAGGCAGCCACGATCGAGTAACCAAGCGCTGTTTGACCAATGCGGGTGAATTCCCAGTATCGACGGGGAGATTCCTGCAGTCGTGAAAGTACAGGAATGGCGACATTGGTAATTGGGGACCGCAGTTGGTTGGCGATGTTCATGACCAGTTGATATGGGCGCGTGTAGAGACCGAGCGGAGCTGCACCGAGGAACGACCCGATGATTACCCGGTCTGCGTTCGACCCCATGTAGCCAATGATTTGTGTGGCCACCATGTCGCGTCCAAAGCGGATGAATCCTCGGAGTGGTGTCGAGCGTCTTGGCAATCGCGGTATCCACTTTGAGGCAATCGCAGCGAAGAGTAAGAAAATTAGCGCCTGAGCAAGGAGCTGCCCGACCAACGCCCATGCTCCGTAGGCCATGAACCCCATAAACACGGCGACACACACGCTGAATATGGCTGACGAGAGGTCGATGATCGCCAAGGCTCTAAACTTTAGCGAACGGCTGAGGCTCGCGCGATATTGCGTTGATAGACCGTTGATGAAGAAGACAAGCGCTGCACCTTGGGCCAGACCCGTGAGTTCGGGATGGTGATAGAAAGCAGCAATGCCCCAGGAGCCGGCGAACACAAGTAGCGTCAAGGTCAGCCCGATGCCGGTATTTATCCAGAAAAGACTGTCCCGCTGTGCGCGGCTGACGTGCTTAGCTTGAATCATTGCCTGCGACAGACCGAAGTCCCTGAACACTTCAGCGATCCCGGCTATGGACATGACCATGGCAAAAAGACCATAGTCATTGGGAGAAAGTAGACGAGCCAGTATCACGACGGACACTAGCTGGACTAGAATTCTTCCCAGTTGTCCTGTCGCAGTTACGGCCGCACCTCGGGCGGCTCGTCGTCCTAGACCTGGAGTTGTCCCTCGGGAAGTGTCATCTATTTCCATTTTTGCGCTAGGACGCTGAGCGACGGTAGATAGGCAACAGGGCGAATTCGACTTCGCGAATGGCCTTTACCACGGCGGAGATAGTGATTATCCAACGCCTAGTAGGAGGATTTCCAAGGAAGGCACGGTTTCGCTGAGAGGGCTGTGCTTCCTTTGCCAGCAGTCGCTGTAGGACTGCGAATGGACCACTGATCAGAGTCTTGTTCAATTTCGGCTATTCTTTCCGGACGTTTGACGTTCGCGTCGGAATGACGCCTGACTCGATCGGCTACTGCCCTCGTCTATTGTTGTCGACTCTGTACCCGGCCCGTCCGCATAATATCCGTCGCTTCTGTTGCTGGGCTTGACTCGGTTGAGGATGAGTCCTGATATGTGGGCACCGGCTGCATTGAGAGTGTCTGTGGTTTGTTCGAGCTGCGCGTGGCGAAGTTTTGTTGAATCCACAACGACGACCGTTGAATCAACGTCCTGGGCGATGATCGCAGCATCGGAAACGGAGTGCACTGGGGCTGTGTCGATGATGACTACGTCATAGTGATTCTTGGCTTCTGCCAGAAGAGTCCGCATCCGACTGGAGTCCAGGAGTTCTGAAGGATTCGGCGGGATAGCACCACTTGTCAGGATGTCGAGTCGTGTGTCGCCAAATGCCTGAACAGCGTCGCTCAGCCGGAGCCCGTCGAGTAAGACGGTTGTCAAGCCAATGCTCGGTTCGAGACCCAGATAGGAAGCAACTCGAGGGCGACGAAGGTCTCCATCGATAAGGAGGATTCGTTCCGTGCCTTCTGCCATGGTTAGAGCCAAATTTAGGGACGTTACAGTTTTGCCTTCCCCGGGGATCGATGATGTGACAGCTAGAGTCTTGATCTCACGACTGACAGAGGTAAAGCGGAGGGCGGCGCGAATTTGTCTGTATTTTTCTGTAGCTGCACCGCGGGGGTGGCGCAGCGCAACCGGGCGTTGGTCGTTGGAGCGGGGAGTCCTGTCCGCCGTTCCTAACAATGCTAGATCTGTGATGGGTTTGAGACTGGACACGGAACGGATGCGAGTATCCAGTGCAACGGATACGAATAGGCCTAGAAGGGCAATTGCTCCGCCAATAAAGGCGCCTAGCACTGCGTTTTTGCTTTTATTGGGCGCGGACTGAAACTTCGGCGGGAGAGCTGGTTGAATCACCCTGGCGACGACCGTTGGCTTGCCTGTTGCATCCACGGGGGCGACTTTCGCCACCGAGTCAAGGAGGCTTTCAGAAACACTATTGGCAATTTGGGCGGCGAGCTCACGGCTGGTCGCACTGGCCTTGACCTCAAGTATGACCGTGTTCTGGGGGGACGTTACTTTTACGGCACGATGTAGGTCGTCGAACGTCATGTTCCCGCCGATGTCATCGCGCGCCTTGTCCAGAACCGAAGAGGTAGTGGCAAGTTCGGCGTAGGACAGCATTTGGTTCTGTGTATAAGTAAGCCCCTGGTTGATGTCAGAGCCGCTGTCGCCGTCCCTCAGGGAGAAAAACAGCGAAGCTCCAGCCTGATAAACGGGGGGGATGGTCGCCGAGTATGCAAACGTTCCCACGCCCGCCAAAAATGCGGCAAGAACGATGACATACCATCGTTTCTTGATGGCGCTTAGCATTCGAGTCGATCTATTGCTTGGCGTGATTTTGCCGTTCATACGTGCTCCTGGGGAGAAAATTTGAGGCGGCTTTCGACCGTCCGAAGGCTGACGAATTGTCTGTATTTGAGTCCACTCGTGGCTACGGCCAGACCTGCAATAAACCAGACTATCGTTGCATATTGGGTAATGAGGGCAACTGTAGCCAGCGCAGGGATTTGTCCGATCAGGGCAATGGAAGCTGGAGTGGCCCTGCCCCTAATAACAGCCACGAGACAGGCCGCCAGTCCTGCTAGAAGGACTAGAAGTGGAATGAGTCCGAACCTGAGGGCGGTGAGGATCATTTCGCTATCTATGGATTGGAACGATCCGTAGGACGTTTCCCCGTTTGCCGCTCTCTCCCAGATTGGTGAGAGACCCAGTAGGGAAACCTGCTTTAGCAACACGAGCAGATCTGACCGATATTCGGCGCTTCCTGTCGCTTCGTCACCTGCCTGATTGAATATCGTCAGGAGCCACGGTAGCCCCGCTCCCGCGATGACGGTGAGCATGAGGATGGTTGCGAGCCGGGCTCCGCGCGAGATGTGGTCCCTCAGGAAAATCAAACTGCATACGACGGTGAGTCCGAGACCAACGAGTCCAATACGGCTAAGTGTTACACCCGTACCCAAAGTAACAACGCCTAATAGGACAAGGCGTAGCCACATAGGCCATCTCGTGCTCAGAATGAAAGCGCTGCTTGCGGCAAGTGCGGCCCCGAGCGCGATTGAGTGCCCAAATGCTCCTTCAGCGCGAAGCAGGCCACCCCGGACCTGAAGACTTGACCAGGCTGCGTATAGTCCGTTGTTCGCATGAAGTGAAATGAAAAGATTTGTATGAGTCGCGAACTCAACTACGGCCAATACTGCTGCCAAAGAGGCAGCGATTGCGATAGTTGAGTAAACCCAGTTCGGTGAAACGCTGGAAAGGACAGTACGACCAGCCAAGTAGGGAATGATCCACCCTAAAAGGGCGGCGCTCGTGTAGCCCCAAGTCGACCATCCGAATGCATAGACAACCAAAACCAGCAGTACAAAAGCAAGAACTAGAAGGTCCCCTGCTGAAGGGGATAATCGTGACCAGTTCATCGACGCGAGAACGATGATGCTCAGAGCCGATATTGCTGATATGTAAACGCCAAACTGTGCGCCTATCCACACGGGCACAAAGAATAGGCCGGCGGCCCAGAGCATGAATACGCATTTAGGAATGTGCCTCGAGGAAAAGAAAGCGAGCCCAGCGAGAACGCCGATTGCGCCCACGGACAATAAAGTGCTGAAGGTCCCTGCAGTCATCGCGTTCTTTCCGCGGCCCTCAGGCCTCTTACGGTTCGTGCACCCGTGCTGCTAAGGATGACAGTCGTCCTGTTAGAGGCCCAGCCGTGAGACCGCCATGAAGGCCATTCTGGGCAGTCGGAAACTGCCGTAGTGTGTGTCACTTGAATCGCGCTTTGGTCGCGACAACGGCGCCGTGGAGTATCCCGAGTGCGAAGGCGCGCCACGGTGTGAAGGACTCTAGAAGTTGTCGTCTGCCGCCCTCCAGGAGGATCTCGTAGGAAACTCTGGGTGTACACAGCATCCAACCCCAAAATCCTCTGCGGTTTAAGTGCTTCGCGGCGAAAAGCATCCGATTTCGAATGTTGTAGAAGTAGTAGATCTCCGATTTTTTGCGTGAATCAATTCGTCGTCCCTGCGTACCGCCCTCGTCGTGGATCGCAGAAAGCGAGCTCTCGACAGCAAGCCGGCCGCCATGTGCAACCACCCGACGCGACAGGTCGACATCTTCCCAATACAGGAAGAAGTCGTCATCAAATCCATCTACGGCAATCCACATTTCACGTGAGATAGCGAAGCACGCGCCGGTGATCCACGGTATAGCGCGACCTCGAGGCGGGTTCGGGCGCCGGCTGCTGGCGACTCGACCGGACTCTTGGTACAACCACATGCCGTCAAACCACAGATCACCTTCGCTGGTTCGAATAGTTGGTGCAACCATGAGACCGGGGTCATCTCGAACGAGAGCGACGAGCGACTGCAGATCCGAAGTGCTGATCGATGCATCTGGATTGAGCGTGACGATGCACTCTGCGCCGAGGCCCAGAGCGAAGTCTGCACCTGCATTGACTCCTCTGCCGAATCCCTCGTTGTGGTCGAGACTAAGAAAATGCCAATTCTTGTCCGTTGCCAATCGGGCAACTCGAGTGCGTTCTTCCATAGTGGTGTAATTGTCGACGACAACTATGAATCCGTGTTCTGGCGCTACGGTGATGCGAGCCAGGTTCAGCTCGAGTAGAGCGCTCGATCCATAGTTGACCACTACGAGGGCAAAACTCTGAGTCTTGGCAGAAGTTGCTGCCACCGCCTGACCCCCTCAGGTCTAATTTGTTCTTACGATGAATAAAACCCGAATCTAGCACGTCTAACTGTAGATTCGTGCTGAAATCTTGGGCGATATCTCTACTTGAGGAGAGACCAACTGCAAGCGCGAGTGAGTGTTGCCAAAACAAGATCAAGACTACTGGTCTGATGCGGTCCAACTGGGTGTGGAGTACTCGTTTTTCAGCCGCTTCTGTCCGGTATGGTTCCCCCCATTGGGCGACTTTGCTCTAACTGAAAAATGCGGGGGACGCACGATGAAACGACGTCTAGCAGTGCGGCGAATGGCGGCGGTCACCGCATCTTCCTTTGCCGTTGCGTTGGCACTTGGGCTGTCTGGCTGTGGTGCGGTGGACGATACATCGCAAGTGGCCGCCGTGAGCCCTTCAAACACAGCTGCCAATTCGAGTGATTCGCCGGCACGCACTGCGGACAAGCAAAAACCGCGCACCAAGGCAGTCCCGGCCCCCTCGGCCGGGAACATTCGAGAGAAGCTGAAGAACCAAAAGCGGGGTTCAGTGAAACGGGCAAGCATCGGTGTGGAGGCAAGCCTACCGGAAGGCGTGAAAGTACGCGTTTCAAAGGTCACTGCATTCACGGCGAAGGCCGAAACCCCCGGTGAGGTCACTGGGCCGGCTGTAGCGGTCACCATCGTATTGAAAAATGCCTCCAAAGAGACGATTAGCGTCGATTCCGCAATGGTGTCGTTGACGGAAAAGAGTGGAGACCCGGCCCAGCCGACGACTTCGGATCCATACGCGCCTTTTGCCGGTGACGTTGCACCCGGAGCGAAACAAGCAGCGACATACGTTTTCCTGATCGCCAAGAAAGATCGGACAGACGTCAAAATCACTGTCGAGTACCTTGCCGGCAATACGGTTGCCGACTTCAGCGGGAACGCTTCCTAAGCGATGAACAAGACACGGGGTCCCCTAATGAGTAACTATTCATCGCGCACTGCTTCGGTACTGGCAGCGTTGTTTGCCGTGATCTTGGCGGCCGCATCATTCCTTGTAGCAGGAGCTCCAAACGCCGTTGCTGAGGTGCTTCCGACCCCGGCGCCGGTTCAGCAAAGAAGCAATACGGATATGACGGCAGACGGACTGCCAACTGTGCAGATCGATTCTGGTGTTGTCTGGGCACAAGCTATGGCCGGAGACATTGTCTACGCAGGCGGGTCCTTTTCGAATACGAGACCAGCTGGAGTAGAACCTGGCCAGAATCTGACTCCTAGGAGCAATTTGCTGGCATTCAACATCAAGACGGGAAACCTCACAGCCTTCGCGCCCCAGATTAACGGAACGGTTAAGTCGGTCGCAGTTTCTCCCGATGGCACCCGTCTCTACGTAGGGGGGACCTTTACCAGCGTGAACGGCCAAACGCGTTGGAATCTTGCAGCATTCGATATTGCAACAGGGAACCTAGTCAGTGGCTTTACCGCATCAGTTGGTGGTGCGTACGTCAACGCAATCGCGGTTACCGACTCGGCAGTCTATGTGGGTGGAAACATTGGTGCTGCAAACGGCGTCGCCCGCAAAGGACTCGCAGCGTTCAGCCCGACTGGTGCATTGCTCGGCTGGGCTCCCACCGCTGACCTCCAGATTGATGCAATGAAGCTGACCGCCCAAAAAGACAAGCTCATTGTCGCCGGCCGCTTTTCGAAGGTAAACGAGGTGGGCCAACGTGGCTTGGCCGCGTTGGACCTGACTAACGGTGCACTTCTTCCGTGGGATGCGCCAAATGTCGTCCAGAACGGTAAAAACGTTCCTGGCAATGCGGGTAAAGCGGGGATATGGGCTTTGGCGGTAGATGAGAACGCCGTCTACGGCACCGGATGGGTGTTTGCCGATGTGGAAACTGGCAATCTTGAAGGGACGTTCTCCGCAGCCCCAGACACCGGCAAAATCCGTTGGATCGCAGATTGCCATGGCGATCATTACGGCGTCTATTCCGATGGAAAGACTGTTTACACCACTAGCCATGAACACGCCTGCGAATCTGCGGGGGGAGTCCCGCAAAACCCCTCGACCAACATGCGTCATGCTCAGGCGCTGACGGCTGCACCGCAGGGGACCCTGTCGCGAAGTCCTTGGGTGAATAACATCTACAAAGACTGGAGTGGCTATCCCGCTCCGGCTTTCGTCGGATGGTGGCCGGACTGGTACACAGGGACAGCTACTGGCATGGGACAGGCGGGGTTCTCCATCGTTGGCAACGGAGAGTATATGTCCGTCGGAGGGGAGTTCGTCGGGCTCAATGGAAAGCGGCAACAAGGGCTTGCCCGATTCTCATCGTCGCCGCAGGGAGGCGCGAAGCAGGGACCCCGTGTCTCCGGAGCGAACTGGACCCCTTCGGCAAGATCCAATGCGAGTGGCACCGTGAGAGTATCCATCGGGGCTAACTGGGACCGGGATGACATCAACCTGACGTACCGATTGATGCGAGTTGGTAAATCTGAACCAGTCGCAACAAAAACGGTTGCATCGAAGTTTTGGGATCTGCCAACCGTCGCGCTCACGGACACTGGACTAGCGCCCAATTCGTCCCAGTCGTACTACGTCACGGCTACCGACGGCGACGGCAACAAGGTCACCAGCCCTCAGGTCTCAGTACAGGTGAGCGGCGCTGCTGCCTCCGCGTATAGAACGGGCATACTCGATGATTCGCCGTCTCTCTATTGGCCGCTTGGGGGGCCATCTTCTTCGACCGCGCAGGATTGGGTAGGTACCAATGATGGTTTGGTCGGAGCCGGTGTAGGAACGACTACTCCAGGAGCCGTGGCCGGATCTGATTCAGCAGCGGCGACGCTGTCCGGCGGGACGACAGGTTTGATTGCCTCATCAAAACTTGCGGCTGTTGGGGAAGCCTTCACCACGGAATTTTGGTTCAAAACGGGAACAAATAGCGGCGGCAAGCTTGTCGGATACGGTTCTAATAACACCGGAGCATCTTCCTCCTACGACCGCCATGTCTATATGGCCAACGACGGACGGCTCGTCTTCGGAACGTATCCAGGTGCTGCCAAGACAGTGACAAGTCCCGCAGCTTACAACGATAATTCGTGGCACTATGTAGCGGCTAGCCAAGGCCAGAACGGTATGCGCCTATATGTCGATGGACATGAGATAGCTTCGGACCCGGCCACGACAACGGCCCAGTCCTACAGCGGTTATTGGAGGCTTGGGGGCGATTCCCTTGGCGGTTGGCCCAATTCGCCGAACAGCGAATACTTCACGGGGGCGATTGACGAATTTGCCGTTTACGATAGTGCACTGACTCCGGCGCAGGTTGGAACGCACTACGCCATAGGCTCGGGCAAGGAGCTTCCGACGGCCTCGTTTAGTGCCGAAATCAAAGGAATGTCGGCAGCTTTCGACGCCAGCGCATCAACAGGGGGTGGAGGCGCTAACGTAACCAACTACAGCTGGGACTTTGGCGATGGCAGCGGAAAAGAATCAGGCAAAACCCTGTCTCATACTTATGCGGAGCCGGGAAAATATTCAGTCGCGCTGACGGTCAAGAATGAGTCGGGACTCGTCGCATCGACTACGAAGCAGGTCACGGTTGCTGCGCCGCATGCGGCGCCAGTCGCGAGTTTGACCCACGAAGCTACGGGGCTCTCGGTGGCGTTTGACGGAACGGGCTCGACTGCAAGCGATGCCGCTACCATCGCGTCGTATGCTTGGAATTTCGGCGACGGCGAGAGTGCCAGCGGCGCGAAACCCGAGCATCAGTATGCCGAAGCCGGCACCTACACGGTAACGCTAGTTGCGACAGATTCGACGGGCTCGAAGAGTGAGCCGGTTTCAGCCGAGGTCACCGTGGAGCATGCGGTTCCGGTAGCGAAGTTTGGTCATGATGTGACGGGCCTGTCGGCGGTTTTT
>NZ_BAAAIV010000003.1:293459-300702 GCF_039526245.1 Arthrobacter rhombi | reverse complement strand
ACGCCGCCGGACCATTATTAGGCTCAGGGCCCTGGACATCAGTCCAGGGCCCTGAGTCATTTAACACCCGGTGTGCGGACTGCGGGGTGTGCTTCCCGTGCAGGGTTGGCTCAAGTTTCGCGTTCAGGGGAACACGAGCCGGCACCCAGCAGACGGACGGTTCGCATCAGTAGGGTAGTGGGAGACCGTAACCGGCGCCACATACGTGCGGGCGCCCTCAATCGATGGGGATCCCATGACTGCAGAACCTACTTCACCCATGAGCCCGGCGGCCGAGGCGGCGGCCGATCACCGTGACCATGGCACCCGCATCCAAGACGACCTCTACCGCCACGTCAACGGCCAATGGCTGGCCACTGCCGAGATCCCAGCGGATCAAGGCAGCTATGGTTCCTTCATGAAACTCCGTGATGACGCGGAAGCAGCAGTCCACGCCATCATCCTTGAGGCCCAGCAGGATCCCTCGTCGGAAGAAGGGCTGGTTGACGCGCGGAAGCAGCGGATCGGCGCGCTGTTCTCCAGCTTCATGGACGAGGAGTCCATCGAGGCCCGCGGGATGGACCCCATCCGCGAAGACCTTGCGGCCGTGTACGGCTGCACCAGCATCGAACAGATCCTGACCCTCAGCGGCAGCCTGCAACGGCGTGGCGTCTCGGGGCTCTACCAGGCTGGTGCGAATTCCGACGCGGGACAGCCCGATCGCAACGTTCTCTCGTTGATCCAGTCAGGACTCGGACTGCCAGATGAGTCCTATTACCGTGACGGACAATTTGCCGATCTCCTCGCCGAGTACCAGCTCCACTTGGGGCGGCTCCTGGCTCTGGCGGAGGTGCCGAAGGCGGAGGAAGCTGCGGCCGGCGTCGTGCAGTTGGAGACCGCACTGGCCACGCATCACTGGGATGCCGTGAAGTGCCGTGATGCCCAGGCCCGGTACAACTTGATGGATGCGGACGCTTTGTTCACGCTGCAGCCGACGTTGCGGCTGTGGCTCGAAGGGGCCGGCATCGACGAGAAGTACTACGCCGAGGTCGATGTTTGGCAGCCGAGTTACCTGGAGGGCGTGGAGGGCCTCCTGCGCGACCAACCGTTGAGTGCGTGGCGTGACTGGTTGGCGGTCCAGGTGGTCCGCAGCAACGCGTCCTATCTCTCCTCCGCCTTCGTGGAGGAGAATTTCTCCTTCTATTCGGCCACATTGGGCGGGGTCACGGAAATGCGGCCGCGCTGGAAGCGTGGGGTGGCCTTCACCGAGGGGGCCGTGGGGGAGGACATCGGCCAGCTCTATGTCGAGCGCCACTTCGGAGAACGAAGCAAGGGGCTCATGGAGGAACTCGTGCAGAACCTCATTGCCGCCTACCGGGACTCCATTGGTTCGCTGACCTGGATGACGGCAGGGACCCGTGAACGGGCCCTGGAAAAGCTGTCGCTGTTCCGCCCCAAGATCGGCTACCCGGTGAAGTGGATTGACTACAGCGCGGTGACGGCCGACCCGGAGGACCTGATCGGCAACGTCGCCAGCGCCAACGAATTCGAGTTCACGCGCGAGCTGGACAAGATCGATGATGGCGTCGACAAGGACCTGTGGTTCATGTACCCGCAGACGGTCAACGCCTACTACCACCCCCTGCTCAACGAGATCGGCTTCCCCGCGGCCATCCTGCGTAGCCCGTTCTTCGATCCGGATCGTGACTCCGCCTCGAACTACGGAGCCATCGGCGCCGTGATCGGCCACGAAATCGGACATGGATTCGACGACCAGGGTTCCCAGTTCGATGGCACCGGCCAGCTCCGTGACTGGTGGACCCCCGAAGACCGCGAGGCATTCGAGGGACTGACGGCGAAGCTCGTTGACCAATACGAGGTCCTGGTGCCGTCGGAAGCGCCCGGGCAGCACGTCAACGGCAAGCTCACCTTGGGTGAGAACATCGGTGACCTGGGAGGTCTCGGCATCGCCTACAAGGCCTACCAGTTGGATCTGGCCGCGCGTGGGCTCACGGAGGACGAGGTGATCGACGGGCTCAGCGGTGACCAGCGGTTCTTCCACAGCTGGGCCGAATGCTGGCGCTCCCTGACCCGTCCCGAAACGATGGTCACGCGCATCACCACCGATCCCCACTCCCCCGGGGAGTTCCGCTGCAACCAGGTGGTCCGCAACATGGACGCTTTCCACCGAGCCTTCGGCACCCAGCCCGGCGACGGCATGTGGCTGGACCCTGCCGAACGCGTCGAGATCTGGTGAGCACTCCCGCCGTCGACGCATCCACGGTGGCGGCGACAGCGGGAGCAACAACACCGGAGCAGGGGCAGTGATCGGCAGCACAGACCGAAAGGATCGTGGTCCGGTGAGCTTTCGAGCACGTAGAATCGACTACTGTGACTGCTGACCAGACCCCTGCCGCCCCCTCCTCCACCGAGACCGTCGACACCCGCGACCAGCGGCTGATTCGACTGGCCAAGCGAGCCGAATTGATTGAATCCGGCCGCGAGGCATACCCGGTCGGGGTCGAACGCACCCACACACTGCTTGAGGTCCGCGACAAGTACGCCCACCTTGAAGCCGGCGAGGAGACCGAGGATGTCGTCGGGGTCGCCGGCCGCATCGTCTTTGCCCGCAATACCGGCAAACTGTGTTTCGCAACGCTGCAGGAGTCGGGTCCCCACGGCGAGGCAGTACGTTTGCAGGCGATGCTGTCCCTGGCCAACGTCGGGGAGGAATCCCTGGCCGATTGGAAACGACTCACCGACCTGGGCGATCACGTCTTCGTGAAGGGCGCCGTCATCTCCTCGCGACGTGGTGAACTCTCCGTGATGGTCACCGACTGGCAGATGGCCTCCAAGGCGCTGCGCCCGATGCCGGTGTTGCATGCCGACCTCAACGATGAGATGCGGGTACGCCAGCGCTACACGGACCTCATGGTGCGGGACGAGGCACGCGCAATGATCTACAAGCGCGATGCCGTCACCCGGGCCGTCCGCGACACGCTGTACGGACACGGCTACGTGGAGGTGGAGACCCCCATGCTCCAGCTGGTCCACGGCGGTGCCACGGCACGCCCGTTCCACACCCACCTGAACGCCTTCGAACAGGATATGACGCTGCGGATCGCCACGGAGCTCTACCTGAAGCGCACTGTCGTCGGCGGCATCCCGAGGGTTTTCGAGGTGGGACGGCTCTTCCGCAATGAGGGCGTGGATTCCACCCATTCCCCGGAGTTCACGACTCTGGAGTGCTACGAGATCTATGCCGACCAGTTCGTGATGGCCGAGCGCATCCAGGAAATCATCCTCAACGCAGCCGATGCCGTGGGCGCCGGCCGGCAGATCGAGACATCCAAGGGCACCATCAACCTCGACGGCGAATGGCGCTGGCTCGGTGTCTATCCCGGCCTGTCGGAAGCGGTGGGTCGCGAGGTCACCCCGGACACGACCGCGGACGTGCTGCAGGCGATCGCTACGACCCATGAGGTCAAATTCGACCCGAAGTGGGACGCCGAGAAGCTGGTCATCGAGCTCTTCGGGGAAATCGTGGAGCCCACGTTGATCGACCCGACCTTCGTCTATGACTACCCGCCGACAGCCCAGCCGTTGGCCCGCCCCCACCGTTCCCAGCCGGGTGTCATCGAGGCCTGGGACCTGATCATCGGCGGTATGGAACGTGGCACCGCATTTTCCGAGCTCATCGACCCGGTGATCCAGCGCGAACGGCTCACCGAGCAGTCCCTGCTCGCTGCAGGCGGCGATGACGAGGCGATGCAGCTCGACGAGGACTTCCTGCGGGCGCTGGAATACGGTGCGCCTCCCATGGGAGGCATCGGACTCGGCATCGACCGGCTGGTCATGCTCTTCTCCGACTCGGGTATCCGCGAAACGATCCTCTACCCCTTGCTGAAACCGGAGGCCTGACCCATGGCGTACGTCGAGGTGCTGTTGCCGACCATCGTGGTCGCACTGATCTTCTGGTTCGTCATGCGTGCCGTCTTCCGGGTGGATCGCAACGAACGGCTGGCGGAGGCGGAAGCCGATGCGCGGCGCGAAGCGGCCGAAGGGCCCGCCGGCAATCAGGGAAACGAAAACCCCCCGGCCAACTAACGTATTTTCTGTCGGCGGCCTGTCGTTTCCGCAGTATCATAGTGCTCGGAAACAATAGGTATATCCCGGCCCTCCTCGCGTGGGGGACCGGCTCGACGGCTTCATTGCCCACACCTTCGAAGTAAGGAGCCCTCCGTGGCACGGAAGGTTGAAATTACGCTCATCGACGATCTCGATGGGAGCACGGCCACGGACACCGTGCATTTCGGTTTGGACGGCAGCCACTACGAGATCGACCTGGGTGAGGCAAACGCCGGGAAGCTGCGTGCGGCACTTGCGCCGTTCATTTCCCAGGCCCGCCGGTCCACTGCGTACTCCGCTTCCGAGGCACCGGCCATTCGCGCCTGGGCCTCAGAAAACGGATTCAAAGTCAGCGAACGCGGTCGCCTGCACTCGGAGGTCATCGACGCCTACCGTGAGGCGCACCCGGAGTCCTGACCTCTGCTCCGGCCGCCGGGCACCTTCGGGAAAGCGGTTTGGGGATGGGCCGGCCGGTTCGCCGTGAGAGGATCCGTTATCCCCACGGCGAACACGTGACATCTGGCGCCGATTGATGCGTAGCATCGTCAGTACGCGTTAGCTAGGAGTGTGCCGCATGTTTGAGAGATTCACCGACCGTGCCCGTCGCGTTGTCGTGCTCGCCCAAGAAGAGGCGCGCATGCTCAACCACAACTACATCGGGACCGAGCACATTCTGCTCGGACTGATCCACGAGGGAGAGGGCGTCGCCGCGAAGGCGTTGGAGTCGCTCAACATCTCGTTGGGAGCCGTCCGGGAGCAGGTGCAGGAGATCATCGGCCAGGGCCAACAGGCCCCATCCGGGCATATCCCGTTCACCCCCCGCGCCAAGAAGGTCCTGGAACTCTCGCTCCGCGAGGCGCTCCAGCTCGGCCACAACTACATCGGAACCGAGCACATTCTGCTCGGGCTCATCCGTGAAGGCGAAGGGGTCGCCGCGCAGGTGCTGGTGAAACTCGGCGCCGACCTCAATCGAGTCCGCCAGCAGGTCATCCAGTTGCTGTCCGGCTACCAGGGTGGCAAGGAGACGGCTGGCGCCGGCGTCGGACAGGGCCAGGCCGAGGGCCAGCCCGCCGGTTCCGTCGTGCTGGACCAGTTTGGGCGCAACCTTACCCAGGCGGCACGTGAAGGAAAGCTCGACCCCGTCATCGGCCGTGAGTTCGAGATGGAACGGGTCATGCAGGTGCTCTCGCGACGCACCAAGAACAACCCGGTACTGATCGGTGAGCCCGGCGTGGGCAAGACCGCCGTCGTCGAGGGCCTGGCCCAGTCGATCGTTCGCGGCGATGTACCCGAGACCATCAAGGACAAGCAGCTCTACACCCTGGACCTCGGTTCGCTGGTGGCAGGTAGTCGCTACCGCGGTGACTTCGAAGAGCGCCTGAAGAAGGTTCTCAAGGAGATCCGGACCCGCGGTGACATCATCTTGTTCATCGACGAGATCCACACGCTCGTCGGGGCTGGTGCCGCCGAGGGTGCCATCGACGCCGCTTCCATCCTGAAGCCCATGCTGGCGCGCGGTGAACTCCAGACCATCGGTGCCACCACGTTGGACGAGTACCGCAAGCACATCGAGAAGGATGCCGCACTCGAGCGCCGTTTCCAGCCGATCCAGGTCAAGGAACCCTCAGTGGAGCACACCACGGAGATCCTGCGTGGCCTGCGCGACCGGTACGAAGCGCACCACCGGGTGACCATCACCGATGGCGCGCTGGAGGCCGCTTCCCAGCTGGCACATCGTTACATTTCCGATCGTTTCCTGCCCGACAAGGCCATCGACCTGATTGACGAGGCCGGCGCACGTCTCCGGATCCGCCGCATGACGGCTCCGCCGGCGTTGAAGGAAATGGACGAGCAGATTGCCGATGTCCGTCGGGAGAAGGAAGCCGCGATCGATTCGCAGGACTTCGAGGGTGCCGCCTCGCTGCGCGACAAGGAGCAGAAGCTCCAGGAAGAGCGCGCGGAGAAGGAGAAATCCTGGAAGAACGGCGACATGGACGAAATCGCCGAAGTCGATGAGGAACTCATCGCCGAGGTGCTGGCCAACTCGACCGGAATCCCTGTCATCAAGCTGACGGAAGAGGAATCCGGACGTCTCCTCAACATGGAGGCCGAGCTGCACAAGCGGGTCATCGGCCAGGATGAGGCGATCAAGTCGATCTCGCAGGCCATCCGTCGCACGCGTGCCGGCCTGAAGGATCCGAACCGTCCCGGTGGCTCGTTCATCTTCGCTGGACCCACGGGTGTCGGCAAGACCGAGCTGGCGAAGGCGCTTGCGGAGTTCCTCTTCGGCGAGGAAGACGCACTCATCACCCTCGACATGTCCGAGTACTCGGAGAAACACACCGTCTCGCGGCTCTTCGGTGCCCCTCCGGGCTACGTGGGCTATGAGGAGGGCGGACAGCTGACGGAAAAGGTGCGCCGTCGTCCGTTCTCCGTGGTGCTCTTCGACGAGGTCGAAAAGGCGCACGCCGACCTGTTCAACTCGTTGTTGCAGATCCTGGAAGACGGTCGCCTGACCGATTCCCAGGGACGGGTGGTCGACTTCAAGAACACCGTCATCATCATGACGACGAACTTGGGTACTCGTGACATCTCCAAGGGCGTCATGACCGGTTTCCAGTCCACGACTGACACGAAGACCGGCTACGACCGCATGCAGGCCAAGGTCCAGGAGGAGCTGCGACAGCACTTCCGCCCGGAGTTCCTCAACCGTGTCGACGACGTCGTCGTCTTCCCGCAGCTGTCCCAGGAGGAGATCGTCCAGATCGTCGACCTCTTCGTGGACCGGCTCGAGGTTCGCATGGTCGAAAAGGGCATGCACGTGGAGTTGACCCCCGCCGCCAAGCAACTGCTGGCCACCCGAGGTTATGATCCGGCCATGGGTGCCCGGCCGCTGCGCCGGACCATCCAGCGTGAGGTCGAGGACCAGCTGTCCGAGAAGATCCTCTTTGGGGAAATCGTGGCGGGTCAGACGATCACCGTAGATGTCGATGGAGAGGGCGACACTGCCAAGTTCACCTTCACCGGGCGTGAGGACATTCCTGCCCTCGAGGGCAAGGATGCGCCCGCCGAGCTCGAGGAAGGCCACCTGAGCACCGGCTCCTGATGTGACCCCGAGTAAGGGCCCGGCTCCGCG
>NZ_BAAAIV010000003.1:285468-293425 GCF_039526245.1 Arthrobacter rhombi | reverse complement strand
AGCCGGGCCCTTCGTCATGGGTGGGTGGACGGAGCGGCGCGGGAATAGGATGTAAAAATGCCGTCCTTCACTCTTCGTTCAGCCCGTACTTCAGACGTTGCCGGGATCCGCTTGCTGGTCAGGCCCCTGGCGGACCAGCGCGTGCTGTTGGAAAAGGAAGCCGTCGCCTATTTTGAGAGCTTGCAGGAGTTCATTGTGGCCGAAGACGGCGGCAATCTGCTCGGCTGCGGCGCCCTGCACGTGATGTGGGAGGATCTCGCGGAGGTCCGCACCTTGGCAACCAACGAAACTGCCCGTGGACAGGGAATTGGCAAGGCGTTGTTGCGGGAGCTGGTTGAGCGGGCCCGGGTGATCGGGGTCAAACGACTCTTTTGCCTGACCTTCGAGGTGGATTTTTTCCGGGCGATGGGATTCGAGGTCATGGAAATCCAAAGTGCGGTGGACCCCGAGGTCTACTCGGAGCTCCTGCGTTCCACCGATGAGGGGGTTGCCGAGTTCTTGGATCTGGCCCGGGTAAAACCCAATACCTTGGGAAATACACGCATGATCATGACCCTTTAGACCGAGACACATTTCGCGTTCGGAGTAATGTCAATAAATTTGCGATGGGCTGTGGACGTAAGGGCTTCGACCTGCATAGTGTGGCCATAGGGCTTGAGGCCCCGGACGCCGGATTTCGCAGCCAGCGGAGTGAGATGGCACCGAACGTACCAATACGGAACCAACGAAAGTAGGTCATGCAATGGGACTCGGAGATAACCTGGGTGGACTCGGTGAGAACATCGAGAACCTCAAGAACGAACATGGCGACCAGATCAATCAGGGCATTGACGGTGCGCAGGAGAAGTTCGGCGACAAGCTTCCCGTCGATTCCGAGCAGATCGACGGCGCCCAGGAGAAGTTCCTCGGCGGCGGCGAGAAGAAGGAAGATGGCAAGTAAGTCCTGGTGACTTATCCGCCGGCAGACGTCGGCGTGTCAGGGCCCCACTTAGTGTGGGGCCCTGACTGTTTTAACCCAGCTAGTGGGGCAGCGTGATGCCCTGACCCGAGTCGACGGCCAAGCCATCGTCGAGCAGGCTACTGAGGCAACGTTGGCGTTGCTCCCGATCTGCCGCGAGTCCCCAGAGCCGGACCACGGCGGCACCCGGCTCTGGAGGCGTCGAGTTCACCGGTTCGGCAGCGGCCGTGTCCGAGAGTAGGACCCGTGCCTCCACGGGTTCGTCGGATGCGCGGAGGACGGCCATCATGGCGCCGCGCACTTGGCGGTCGGTGCCTGCCCAGGCCTGGCCCTTGGGGACGTAGTGCGGTGCGGGTTGGCCTGCGGCAATCCATGCGCACGACGTGTAGACCGGGCATTGGCCACAGCGCGGAGACCGGGCAGTGCAGACCAGGGCCCCCAATTCCATGACTGCGGCATTCCAGGTGCAGGCCAGCTCTCCGCCGTCGTCCTCCACGCGTGGCATGAGGTCGGCGGCCAAGCGCGCCTCCGCTGCCGTGTGGCTGGGTTCGGGCAACGCGCGTCCGCCGATGAGCCGGGCGTGCACCCGGCGAATGTTGGTATCAACCACGGTTTCCGGAATGCCGAATGCGAAGCAGGAGATGGCGGCTGCCGTGTAGCTGCCGACACCGGGTAGGGACAACAGGTCGGCAGGCGATGCAGGCACCCGGCCCTCGTGCTCCTCCACGATGCGTCGGGCGGCTTCGCCCAGGCGCAGCGCGCGCCGCGGATATCCGAGCCTGCCCCACGCACGAAGGATTTCGCCCGAGGGTTCTGCGGCCAGGTCTGCCGGTTCCGGCCAGCGGCGCATCCACTCTTCCCACACGGGCAGCACGCGCACCACGGGAGTCTGTTGGAGCATGAATTCGCTGACCAGCACGCCCCATGGAGTGCAGTCCGGACGCCGCCATGGCAGGTCACGGCCCTCGTCGGCGAACCATGCGGCCAGGGCGTGATGCAGGTCGTCGACGTCGAGGGGAGGGATGGACGGCACGGGACTCCTTCGATTGAGGCGCATCAATACCCTAATGCACGGCGTGGGAACCCGCAGTTGCCCGGGGCGCTCCATACCCTAGTGGCATGGCACCACAGCAGTCCCGCTCCGGCAGCGTCCGCAGACCGAGCCCGGAAGTCTACCGTCGTCGTCGTCTTGTCGCCGTTGTGGCCCTGCTGGTCGTGCTGGCCTTGCTGATCTGGGCGGTGGTTGCTGTGGCCGGTCTCTTCAAGGGTGGGCAAGAGACCAGCGGAGGGGCTCCTGCACCCGCATCCGCCAGTGCCGCATCTGCCAGCTCCGCATCCTCCGCGCCGGCGTCGTCCGGGGCCGCGTCCTCGGAATCGGCTGGCGCTTCGTCGGGTTCCGCCTCGGCGTCTGCCACGTCGTCCGGGTCGGCCGATCCGTCATCATCGGCAGAGGCCGGTGCGACGTGCGCCCCCGAGGACATCGGGCTGAAGTCTGCCACCGACAAGTCCACCTATGCCTCCGGCGACGATCCGGTCCTGGAAATGAAGATCACCAACTCGGGCTCCGAGGACTGCCAGCTGAATGTGGGGACGAGCCAACAGGAGTTCAAGATCTCCTCGGGGTCCGATCGCATTTTCTCCACGACCGACTGCCGCACCGATGCCACGGACAGCAACATGACCCTGAAGGCCGGTGCCACGGAAAGTGCACGGTTCACCTGGAAGCGGATGCGTAGTGCGCCGGGCTGCAAGCCGGTTTCGACGAAACCGCGCCCGGGCACCTACAGCTTCAGCGCCCAGCTCGGCAGCGTCGATGGCGACAAGACGACCTTCACCCTGAAGTAGTCGTCGGGACTGCGGCCTACGTGTAGCGGTCCAGCAGGCTGGTCTCGGCGATGCGCGATAGACCCTCACGGACCGTTCTGGCCCGTTGCTCGCCGATGCCGTCGACGTCCATGAGCTGATCGATGTTGGCGGCCATGAGGTGCTGCAGCCCACCGAAACTGTCCACGAGTCGGTCGGCGATGGCCCGGGGAACCGCCTTGATGCTGGCCAGCAGCCGGAACCCCTTGGGGTGGACGACCGCCTCCAGTGAGTCGATGCCCGGGGTGAACCCCAGGACAGTGGAGATCCTGCTGAGATCGATCAAGTCGTTGGAACTGAAGGAACGCAGCTGTCCCAGGGACGCCTCGATCTGCTCGGGCGCCGTCCCCGCCTCGGAGTAGTCCTTGAGCAGCAGCTCGCTCCCGGGCCCCAGGCCAGCGCTCAACTCATCGAACTGAAGGGCCAGCAGCCGACCATCGACTCCCAGCTCCAGTACGTACTGGTCGATCTCCTCGGAGATCCGCCGCACCATCTCCTGGCGTTGGAGGACGACAGCGACCTCGCGGACGGTGACGACGGCCTCGATCTCCAGTGCAGAGAGGGTGCTGGTGACCTGGTCCAGGCGGTTGCGATAGCGTTCCAGCGTGGCCAGCGCCTGGTTGGCCCGGGCCAGCACTGGTTCGGATCCCTCGAGGACATGTCGGATGCCCTGGATGTAGATCGCGATGATCTGCATGGACTGCGAAACGGAAATCACGGGGAATCCGGTCTGGATGGCCACGCGCTCGGCGGTGCGGTGTCTGGTACCCGATTCCTGGGTGGCGATCGTGTGGTCGGGGACCAGCTGCACTGCCGCCTTGAGGATGTTGGATCCGTCGCGGTCGCAGACAATCGCCCCATCCATTTTCGCCAGTTCACGTAATCGGGTGGGGGAGAAGACGATATCGATGTCGAAGCCGCCGGAGGAGATCGACTCCACGGTCCGGTCGTTGCCCAGGACGATCAGCGCCCCGGTGCGTCCGCGCAGGATCCGCTCCAGGCCGTCGCGCAGCTGCGTTCCCGGTGCCACGCGGGCCAGCGTGGTGCGCAGCGCCTCTTCAGGGGTCTTGGCCATGGGATTCCTTCCACTCGATCACCACCATCGTAAGCGGGACAGGCACATCGGCCTCGACCGACGGTCCGGGAGCGCGAGGGCGGATCTAACCGAAAGCGGCCTCAAGCGCCTCCTGGAGCGTGCCGACTTCGCGGACCTTGAATCCCGGAGGGACGGTGCCCGGTCCGTTGGGGGAGGCCGGGACCAGGGCATAGCGGAAGCCCAGCCGCTCCGCTTCGGTGATGCGCCGCCCGATGTCCGGAACGGGGCGCACTTCGCCGGCCAGGCCGACTTCACCGAAGGCGATGAACTGGGCCGGGAGGGGGCGGTCCAGCTTTGCCCCGGAGATCGCCAGCGCGGTCGCCAGATCGGTGGCTGGCTCGCCCAGCCGGACTCCGCCGACGGTCGCGACATAGGAGTCCAGATTGGACAGGTCCATGCCGGCGCGGCTTTGCAGGACGGCGAGGATCATGGCCGTGCGGGCCGAGTCCAAGCCGGAGGTGGCCCGACGAGGCTGGGCGTTGTTCGTCTTGGCCAGCAGGGACTGGACCTCGGCCACCAGTGGTCGACGGCCTTCCAGGGTCACCGTGACGCAGGTGCCCGACACTGGTTCCTTGGTCCGGGTGACGAACAACCCGCTCGGGTCCGCCAACCCCTCGATCCCTGTTTCGGTCAGGTCGAAGCAGCCGACCTCGTCCGTCGGCCCATACCTGTTCTTGACGGCGCGCAGCAGGCGCAGACGGGAATGGCGCTCGCCGTCGAACTGGCACACGACATCGACGAGGTGCTCGAGAAGCCGGGGCCCGGCGATGGATCCGTCCTTGGTGACGTGGCCGACCAGGATGGTCGTCATATCGCCCTTCTTCGCGGCGTTGATCAGCGAGGCCGCTACTTCACGCACCTGGGTCACGCCACCGGCCGCGCCGTCGACATCGGCGGAGGACAGGGTCTGCACCGAATCGATGACGAGCAGTTCGGGATCCAGCCGCTCGATCTGGCCCAAGGCAATGCCCAGGTCGGTTTCCGCCGTCAAATACAAGGTGTCGGAAATCGCGTCGATGCGTTCCGCGCGCATCTTCACTTGCGCGGCCGATTCCTCGCCGGTGATATAGAGGACCCGGCGGTTGGTGCGCGAGGTCCGGGCTGCGACGTCGAGCAGCAACGTGGACTTGCCCACGCCCGGTTCCCCGGCCAGGAGGATGACGGCACCGGGAACCAGCCCTCCGCCGAGGACGCGGTCCAATTCGCCGATCAGGGTCGGCTTGTAGAGCGCCGCCGACGAGTCGATGTCCGCGATCTTCTGGGCTGGACGTGACACCGTCGCTGCCGCCGTCGTGCGGGCGTTCACTTGCCCGATCTCCTCCACGGTGCCCCATGACTGGCATTCACCACAGCGGCCGACCCATTTCACGGTGGTCCATCCGCATTCGGCGCACCGGTAGGCGGGGGCGTTGCGTGCTCGGGTGCTGCTCTTGGTGGCCATGGGTCACGATGCTATCGCCTGGGACCGACAAGAACTGCCCGTCAGAGGCGAGGCAGGAACGAAACGGCCTCGGAGTGATCCAGGCCGGTGGCCTCCAACAAGTCTACGACCAGCGGACGCAGCAGCAGCACCAACCCCTCGCCTTGCAGGCCGGTGGCCCCAAAGGTAGCGGGAGTCAGGCGTGCGGCGGCGGCGATGAGGTCCTCGCGGGCTGCCCGTTCGGCCCGGTCGCGCTGGGATTGCTGTGGTTCCATGACCGAGCGGGCCAGTGAGTCCACGGCGTCGGCTACGTCATCGAGATAGACGGAGAGCTCCTCGGAGGCCTCCTCGCGCAGTGCCGCGTGGGTAATGACCGAGGCCATCCGCCGGGCAAAGACGCGCGCGTTGCGCACGGCCAGGTCCACCTGTCCGGCGACGCGCCGCAACCGTTCCAGCTCGCCGCGGTGTCGACGGAAATGGGGGGAGAAGGTGGCAATCTCATGGGCTCCTGTGAGGGATGCCGGGATCTTGTCCATCAGCGACTGCGTGCCGCGGGCGCGGATCAAGGCGTGCCAGGCACGGGTGGAATCCGACTCACGCAACGCGACGGAGCTGTCGCGCAGGATCGCCGAGAGTTCGCGGATCAACTGCCGCAGCTCCCCGGCGGGCTCCCTGCGCGGATCCTTCGGGGCCAAGGCGGTGATCAGCAGGGCACACAAGCCGCCGACGATGGCATCGCCGCTGCGGGTGAAGGGCCCCCCGTCGGGTGCCGGGAGCAGGACCACCAGCAGCGACTGGACCCCGAATTGCGTGGTGAAGATGGATCCGCTGTCCAGGAACCGAGCCAGCACCAGGGAAATGAAGACGACGACCGCCGCCTGCCAGATGCCGGTGCCGAGCAGGGTGAGCAATAGATCCCCGACGGCGATGCCCAGGGTGCATCCGATGGCTACTTCCAGAACGCGGCGCATCCGCGTCGCTCCGCCAAAGCCCAGGGCGACGACGGCCGATGTTGCGGCGAATAGCGGACCTTGGTGGCCCAGGATCTTCTCGGCGATCCAGTAGGCCCCGACGGCGCACACCGTGATCTGGATGATCTGCACGAGAGAAACGCGGACCCTGGCGGTTCCCGACAGCGACCGGTGGCGCGCCAGGGACGCCATCCTGCCAAAGGGGTTCGCCTTGTCCATTCGTACAGTTTGGCATGGATTCCGCTACGAACCGGCACGGAATGTGACGCACGGCACTTCGCGTTGAAATATGACCAAAAATGCTTGTCACACGGTGTTTTGCCCCATTCTGACGCGGAACCATTCCATGTCGTTAACCTGGTGTTCATCCTGGCCCGCAACGTTCTTTACCTGCCCTGCCTACCGTCAGGTATGAGGTTGAACGCCGCCTGAGGGGTTGACCGCAAGCTCTTACCAGCCGAGTGGCTGTCCGTCGGCAACCGGGGCATCCCGCCCCACCGCCGCAGAGAAGATGAAGGAACAACACACGTGAAGGTTATTCGCATCGGCCAAGCCGCAGCCGTCCTTTCCGTCGCCGCATTGGCCCTCACGGCCTGCGGTTCGGATAATGCCACCGGAGGGACCGCCAGCACCGGGGGATCCTCGGAGAGCGGGCAGAACGCGACCGGCACCCTGACCGGAATCGGCGCCTCCTCGCAGAAGGCTGCCATGGACGCCTGGAAGTCCGGCTTTGAGGGTTCCAACAGCAACGCCAAGGTCCAGTACTCGCCCGATGGCTCCGGTGCCGGCCGCAAGGCCTTCCTGGCCGGTGGCGCGCAGTTCGCCGGTTCGGACGCCTACCTGGCCGACGACGAGGTCAAGTCCTCCCAGAAGGTCTGCGGACCCGACGGGGCCTTCGACATCCCGGCCTACATCTCCCCGATCGCCGTGGCCTACAACCTCGAAGGCGTCGACGACCTGAAGCTGGACGCCGACACGATTGCGAAGATCTTCAAGCTCGAGATCACCAAGTGGAACGACCCGGCCATCGCCAAGCAGAACGAGGGCGTGAAGCTGCCGGACACGGACATCACCGTCGTGCACCGCAATGACGAGTCGGGCACCACCGAGAACTTCACCCAGTACCTGGCAGTAGCTGCCAAGGACGTCTGGACCTACGAGGAATCCGGCGACTGGCCCAAGGACCTGCAGTCGGAGAACGCCAAGGGCACCTCCGGCGTGGTCTCGACCACGTCCTCGACCCCTGGCGCCATCACCTACGCCGATGCCTCTGCCGTCGGCAAGCTGGGCACCGTCTCGGTCAAGGTCGGCGACGAGTACACGAAGCTCTCCGCCGAAGCAGCCGCCAAGGCCGTGGAAACCGCCAAGCCGGTTTCCGGCCGGTCAGACCAGGACATGGCGCTCGAGCTCCAGCGCGACACCACCGAATCGGGTGCCTACCCGATCATCCTGGTGAGCTACCACATCTACTGCAGCACCTATAAGGACCAGGAAACCGTTGACCTGGTCAAGGCCTGGGGCAACTACGTGATCAGCAAGGAAGGCCAGCAGGCCGCCGCCGACTCCGCAGGCAGCGCCCCGCTGTCAGATTCCCTGATGGAGAAGGCCAAGAAGGCCATCGACACCATCAAGGTCGCTTCCTAGCGACC
>NZ_BAAAIV010000003.1:209601-285446 GCF_039526245.1 Arthrobacter rhombi | reverse complement strand
GCGGACTACCGCCCCTCGTCCGCCAACCGGGAATTCCCCTCCGCAACGGTTGACGGACCACCAGACCGAAGGGTCACCATGACAACCAACGCGCTGACCAAGCCGGGAGGCTCGGGCCGGCTGGGAGACAAGGTCTTCTCCACGGCCTCCATGGCCGCCGGCATCCTCATCCTCGTCACCCTGTTCGCCGTCGCCCTGTTCCTGCTGCTCCAGGCCATCCCGGCGTTCACCGCCGACCCGGCAGACGTCTCCGGCGGCAAGGGCTTCTTCTCCTACATCTGGCCGATCGTCATCGGCACCATCATCGCCGCGGCGATCGCGATTGTGCTTGCCACACCGGTGGGCCTGGGCGTTGCCCTGTTCATCTCCCACTACGCCCCCCGCCGGCTGGCGGCGCCCTTGGGCTACGTGATCGATTTGCTGGCCGCGATCCCCTCGGTCATCTACGGCATCTGGGGCTACCTCGTGTTGGCTCCGGTACTCGTGCCCGGATACGAATGGCTCAACGAGAACCTCGGATTCATCCCGCTGTTCGGCGGGCCGGTATCGCAGACCGGGAAGACCATGCTCACCGCAGGCATTGTCCTGGCGGTGATGGTGCTGCCCATCATCACCTCGCTCTCCCGCGAGATCTTCCTGCAGACCCCCGGCCTGCATGAGGAGGCAGCCCTCGCCCTCGGTGCCACCCGCTGGGAAATGATCCGCATGTCGGTGCTCCCCTTCGCCCGCGCAGGAATCGTCTCGGCAGTGATGCTCGGTCTCGGCAGGGCCCTGGGCGAGACCATGGCGGTGGCCTTGGTGCTCTCGACCGGCAACCTGATCCCATCGCTGGTCAAGTCCGGCAACCAGACGATCGCCGCCGAGATCGCCTTGAACTTCCCCGAGGCCTTCGGCCTGCGGATGTCCGAACTCATTGCGGCCGGCCTGGTCCTCTTCGTCATCACCTTGGCCGTGAACATGATCGCCCGCTGGATCATCGGCCGCCACAAGGAATTCTCGGGAGCCAACTGATGTCCACGACCACGACCAAGACCCTCACCCCTGCTCCTTCGCCGACCCGGCGCAACCGGCTCTCCAAGGGCCGCCTGCCGCGTTGGGCGATCCCCGTCGTCGGCCTGGCCGCACTGGTTCTCGGAGCCGCCGCGTCCAGCTTGGGCGGATTCTCCATCGCGTCGTGCCTGATCTACGCAGCGTTGCTCTTCGTCATCGGCGCCACCGTGGTCACCACCGTGGTGGAGGGCCGGCGACAGGGCACCAACTCGTTCTTCAAGTACCTTGTCGTCGGGGCCTTCCTGCTGGCACTCATCCCACTGGTTTCGGTCCTCTACACGGTGCTGCAGCGCGGGCTGCCCGGCATGACCTCCGATTTCCTGTTCCACTCGATGAATGGGCTGACCGGTGCGGTGGACAACCAGACGGTTGCCGATGGCACGCCGGTGTTGGGCGGTGCCTACCACGCGGTGGTGGGGACGCTGCTGATCACCGTGTGGTCGTCGATCATCTCGGTCCCGGTGGGGATGCTCACCGCGATCTACCTCGTCGAATATGGCCAGGGCAAGTTGCTCAGCCGGGGCATCACGTTCTTCGTCGATGTCATGACCGGAATCCCCTCGATCGTCGCCGGCCTCTTCGCCGCCGCACTGTTCGGCCTGATGTTCGGGCCCTCCACCCGCATGGGCATCGTCGCAGCTGTCGCCTTGTCGGTGCTGATGATCCCCACGGTGGTCCGCTCGACCGAGGAAATGCTCAAGATCGTCCCGAACGAGTTGCGTGAGGCCTCCTACGCCCTGGGCGTGCGCAAATGGCGCACGATCACCAAGGTGGTCATCCCCACGGCCATTTCGGGCATTGCCTCCGGCGTGACCCTGGCCATCGCCCGGGTCATCGGCGAAACCGCCCCGATCCTGGTGACTGCGGGACTGGCCAACAACATCAACTTCAACGTCTTCAGCAACTGGATGGCCACGTTGCCGACGTTCATCTACTACCAGATCCTCAATCCGACGTCGCCGACGAACATCGACCCCAGCGCGCAGCGCGCCTGGGCAGCTGCCCTGCTGCTGATCATCATGGTCATGGTCCTCAACCTCGGCGCCCGCCTGATTGCGCGCATCTTCGCCCCCAAGACCGGCCGCTAGGCCCCACGAAACATTAAGGAACACATCGTGTCCAAACGCATCGACGTCTCCGACCTGAACGTCTACTACTCCAAGTTCCGTGCCGTGGAGGACGTGAACATCAAGATCGACGCCAAGTCGGTAACCGCCTTCATCGGTCCTTCCGGCTGCGGCAAGTCCACCTTCCTGCGCACCCTGAACCGCATGCACGAGGTCATCCCCGGAGCCACCGTCGAGGGCAAGGTCCTGCTGGACGGCGACAACCTCTACGATGCCGGGGTCGACCCCGTCACCGTGCGCAGCCAGATCGGCATGGTCTTCCAGCGCCCCAACCCGTTCCCGACGATGTCCATCCGCGACAACGTCCTGGCCGGGGTCAAGCTGAACGCGCGGCGGATCAGCAAATCGGATGCCGATGACCTGGTGGAGTCCTCCCTGCGTGGGGCCAACCTGTGGAACGAGGTCAAGGACCGCCTCGACAAGCCCGGATCCGGCCTCTCCGGCGGACAGCAGCAGCGCCTGTGCATCGCCCGGACCATCGCGGTCAAGCCGCAGGTCATCCTCATGGACGAACCGTGCTCGGCGCTGGACCCGATTTCAACGTTGGCCATCGAGGACCTGATCAACGAGATGAAGAACGAGTACACGGTCGTCATCGTCACGCACAACATGCAACAGGCGGCCCGCGTGTCGGACAAGACGGCGTTCTTCAACATCGCCGGCACCGGCAAGCCGGGCAAGCTCATCGAGTACGACGAGACCACCACGATTTTCAACAACCCGTCCGTCAAGGCCACGGAAGACTACGTCTCCGGCCGATTCGGATAACCAGACGGTTCCCGCCGCTGTCAGCGCGCGGCGGGAACGGACCCGGAGGGGGAATCTCCGGGTGATCCCGTGCGGATCAACGGCAGATGCGGGGCACCGGTAGGTGCCCCGCATCTGTGCGTCGGAGGGGGGTCAGCCCAGCAGGGGGTGTACTGCGAGGTAGAAGACACCCGCCGCGGCGATGCAGGTCACCGGTGTGAGCAGCCAGTAGGCAGCCACCCCCGCCACCCGGCGCCACACCACCGACTCGTAGCGTTGGTTGGCTCCGGCCCCCACAATCGAGCTCGTGACCGCCTGGGTGGTGGACAACGGCATGTGCAGTGCGATGGCCCCCACGAACAGCATGGCCGCCGAGATGGTCTGGGCGCCCATGCCCCGTAACGGATCGATGGGCACCAGCCGATAGGCGATCGTGTGGGTGATCCGCCACCCTCCGCACAGGACGCCGACACCGAGGCACCCGGCGGCAACAACTTGGGCCCAGAAGGGGATCCCGTGCGGCGTGGCGGTATTTCCGGCCACCAACGCCACCGTCAACATGGCCGCGGTACGTTGGCCGTCCTGGAGGCCATGTCCCAGGGCCACCGCACCGGCGGTGATGGACTGGCCCATGCGGCCCACCGTGTTCACGCGCCCCGAGCTGGCATGTCGGAGCCACCACGTCAGCGGGATGACCACCAGGTAGGACAGCACATAGGCGATGACCGGGGTGAGCAGCAGCGGGATGACCACGCCTCCCACGAGCATCCGGGTCACGCCTTGGACTCCGTCCCCGCCGAGGAGCGCCGACGCCCCGCTGGCCCCCGCGAAGCCGGAGATGACCGCCTGGGTGGAGGACATGGGGACCGCACGGTACCAGCAGAACAACCCCCATCCGCCGGCGGCCAGGACCGCCGTGAGCAGGATGGCCAGCCCCGGGGCGCCATCGGGGATGTTGAGCTCCACGGCGGCGATGAGCCTGCTGCCCAGCGCGGTACCCAGCAGGGTGCCCACGATCGTGAAGCACGCAGCGAGGACCACGGCCACCGACGGGGTCAGGGCGCGCGTGCGCACGGCGGCCGCCACGGAGTTGGAGGCGTCCCTGAAGCCGTTGAGGAACCCGAAGGCACAGATGGCTGCGAGGACACACCACAGGAGCAGGGTCATGGGCCGGTACCGCTCAGGATTCCTTGACCAGGACGCGGCCCAGGTGGTCGGCGACGGCGTGCAGTGAATCGACGGCGGAGAGCAGCTGTTCGGCCACCGCCCGGTGACGCAGGATCGTGGACGCCTTCGACAGCTCGGAGATCTCCCCGAGCCACGCCCGGTGGGTCCGCCGGGCACGGCGGCCCAGACGGATCATCTGGAGCCAGGCGTCCTCGAGGTCGTCGGGATGCTGGAGCTTTCCCAGCGCCTCATTGGTCATTTCCGTTTGCCGGCCGAGCATCTCCAATTGTTCGGCGGCCCGCCGGGATATGCCGGCAGCCGACGTCATCACCATCAGGTCGCCGGCTCCAGCGAGTTCGGCCACTGCGTCGTTAAGCAGCCGGGAAAACGTGTACAGGTCCTCGCGGGGCAACGGGTTCACGTAGCTGGTGCGCAGGTGCGTCAGGACGGCATGGTGCACGTCGGTGGCCTGCTGCTCGAACTGCTCGAGCTCACGGATCAGCCCCTGCTGGTCGGCGGCCGGGGCGCCAAGCAATTCCGAGAGGGTTTCCACGCCTTGCCGGACGAGGGTACCGAGTTGCTGGAGCAGCCCCAGGCCGCGCGTCTCCACGGGAAACAATCTGAATTTCACGAAGCTGAACCGCCGGCGTCTGGTGGGTGGACGAATGATTGCGTCCCAGTGTACGCAGGGGAGGTTAACGGGCAGCCCGCCAACGGGTTGATGGTGCCGAACCGGGAGCGCCTCTCGGCGGAAGGCCGCTCGAAGCGGCTGCAAGTTGGAGCCCGGGGCTACCGCGGTCCGACACCACCACCAGTTTTCTCCCCGGGCGCTGGCGATGTCAACCGGCCGCCCGTGCCCGTGGCCGATCCCACACGTTCAGGCCAGTTCGCCGCGGCGCCATGAACCGGCGGCTGCCTCCAGGTCCTCGGCCGTCTTGACCAGCCGGTCGGCCGTGTGGGTCAACCGGGTGGAGCGCTCGGCGTTGGACACCTCCGAATCGTCGGCATGCCCGGCCTGGCCCAGGGCGATGACCCGGCAGAAGGCGGCGGTCCGCTCCAGGGCGACATCGAACTCTCCGTCGAAGGCACCGGTGAGGATCGAATCGGTCATGGCCAGCACCTCCTGCGCCCCCGGCGGCTCGGCCACCCCGGCCACGGCCCGGGACACGTCGGAGCGTTGCCGGCCAGCGCTGAAATAGGAAGCGAAGAGTTCCGGCTCGCGCTGTGTGGCGGTGTTCAGGGCGTAGAGCCGCCAGAGGGCGCCGGGGAGCGAGCGCGCGGGGCTCTGCGCCCACAACTCAGCGAGCACCTCCAGGCCTTCCTTCTGGGCCAGCTTGACCAGTCGGTGCGTGACCGCGGGATCCGCGTTGGCCCGGCCGTGGTTGACCAGTGCCTCGGCGGCCAGGTGTCCGGCCTCGGAGACGCGCGCGGGGTCGGCGCCGCCGACGAAGGGTTCGAAGTCGGCGGGGGCAAAGGGCTTGGGGCGGTGGTGTCGGCGCCCGCCCGCACCGGCACCGGGATTCTGGGCGTCTGTCATGCCCCCGAGGATACTCCGGGCGGTGGGGGCCCGGCCACGCGGGCTGGGCCAGTCAGCGTGGAGGTGCGTTAGGATATGTATCGGCCACTTTTGGCCGCCGGGGGCCTTTAGCTCAGATGGTAGAGCATCGGACTTTTAATCCGCTGGTCACGGGTTCGATCCCCGTAGGGCCCACCCGTTTGCCGCCCCGTCCCGCATCTGCCGGGGCGGGGCGTCGTGCTGTGGGAAGCCGGAAACGGGCGCCGGGCAGGAATTCCACGTCCAATCGCCGGAGATTTCAATACGGCAACGATGCCCGCGCGGTTCCACCACCGACTGGATGACGGGCCGCCGGCCCCTCGAGGCCCGCCATTCCGGGGCAAACCCGGCACGACGGCGGCGCCCGGGCTCCGCCGTCGTCCTCCCCGGAGGGGCCCAGGGCCTGCACCACAGGGCATCCGGCTATTCCGGAGGACCCGCCGACCCCCTACGCTGGATGGGTGCGAGCAATCACGAGGGGCCTCGGAGCCGGTCTGCTGGCCGTCACGTTGACGGCTGCTTCCGTGGCGCCCGCGCTCGCTGCCGGCCCGGAAGTGTCCGACTACCTGCAGCCGGGATATTCGGGTTTCGGGGCGCAAATGGGAGCCGCCGCCGAGCACGTCGACACGCGGCAGGACGGGCAGCTGCGCGCCGCCGTCTTCAACGCGTCCCTGACCCGCGGTTATGCCGGGGGGCTGGCCCAGGACCTCTCGATCCCGGGTGACGAGCGCGCCAGCGCGGTAGCCGAGGTCATCCAACGCACCCACCCCGATGTGGTGCTGCTCAGCGACGTCGACTACGACGACGCCCATGAGGCGGCCGACGGCTTCCGCACCAACTACCTCCAACAGGGCCAGAACGGGCAGAAGCCCGTCGACTACCCGTACGTCTATGCGGCCCCCAACAACAACGGCATCGCCACCGGCGCCGACCTGGACCGCAACGGCACCGTCGGCGACCCGACGGACAGCTTCGGTGTGGGCGATTTCGCCGGCCAGCACGGCATGGTCCTCTACTCCCGGCATCCCATCGAGCAGGACAAGGTCCGCACGTTCCAGAAGATGCTCTGGAAGTCGATGCCGGGCAACCGCATGCCCCACGAGCGCTATTCGCCGCTGGTGCGCAACGTCCTGCGGCTGAACAGCTCCACCGCCTGGGATGTGCCGATCACGGTCGACGGGAACACCGTGCACGTCATCGCCGCGAACCCGGTGGCCCCGGTGGACGAGGCAGGGACCTCGCAACCGCAGCGCAACGCCGACCAGATCCGGATGCTCTCCGACTATGTGGACGGCGGCTCCGACGCGCAGTACATCACCGACGACGCCGGGCGCTCGGGCGGGCTGGCCGAGGACTCCCGGTTCGTGGTCCTCGGCGACCTGGCCGCCGACCCGGCCCACGGGCCAGCGGCCCACGGCGCGGTGAACGCCCTGCTGGACAACCCGGCACTCGTTGACCCGCGTCCCACCTCGGATGGTGCGGTCGAGGCCGCCGCCAGCCAGGACGGGGGCTCCGACGCGGCGGCGGCCCCCGCGCTGCTGACCTCCACCGAGGACGGGGCAGCCCTGCGCACGGACTACGCGCTTCCCTCCGAGACCCTGTCGGTCGCCGGTTCCGGCGTGTTCTGGCCCTCGGCCCGCCAGGACGGACGTTCCCTGGTCTTCGGTGATCCGGGCCCCAGCGGCGCACACCGCCTGGTCTGGGTCGACGTGGACCTGCCAGCGTCCAAATAACGTCCCGGCCCCTTTCCGCCGGGCCCCGGCCCAGGGGCCAGGATCCACCATCTGGTTGATCCCCCCGCAGCCCGGACACGGCATCGTTGAAGGTAGGCAAACAGCCTGATCCAGCAACGAAAGGCCCCGCAGTGCTCCGCCTGCTCTACACCTCCTTCACCTTCGCCATCGTCGGCGTCTTCTCCGGCCTGTTCTACCGGGAGCTGACGAAGGCCCACGATTTCACGGACCGCTCCGCCACCCAGCTGCCCCTGGTCCACACCCACTTCCTGGTGCTCGGGTTCATGGTGCTGCTGATCGTGATGGTCCTCGAACGCGTCTTCCACCTCTCCGAGGCGGCCCCGAAACTGGACACCTGGTTCTACTGGACCTGGACCATCGGCGTGCTGGTCACCGGCGGCATGATGCTGGTCAAGGGCACCCTGACCGTCCTGGGCGCCGACGCCTCCTCCCCGGCCCTGTCGGGAATCGCCGGCCTGGGCCACATCCTGCTCACCGCGGGGATCGTCCTGCTCTTCTTGGCCCTGCGCCAGGCAGTGGTGGTCGGCGCCCCGGCACAGCGCGCCGCGGTTTCCGCCTGAATTACCGACGCGTCAGCCCCCTGCCACGTAGGCTCTGAGCATGAAGGAAAAGATCTCATCGGTGGTCCTGGGACCGGACGGCAAGCCCGTCGCGGGCATCCAGGGAGCCATCATCAAGGCCATCGGCGTCCAGCGCCCCCTCGTGTTGTCCTACCTGCGCCGGCTCCAGCGCAAGCAACCTGACGCCACCGGGGCCGAGCTGGCCCGCCGCATCGAACGCGACTACCTGCTCGCCGTCACCGGCGGCGGTGCTGCGGTCGGCGCCTCCGCGGTGGTGCCGGGCATCGGCACGGCGGCCTCGCTGGGCCTCTCCGCCGCGGCGACCGTCGGCTTCCTCGAGGCCAGCGCCCTGTATGCCCAGTCGCTGGCCGAGCTGCACGGCATCACCACCGAGGACCCGGAGAAGGCCCGCGTGCTGGTCATGGCCATCCTCATGGGTGACGAGGGCAGCTCGATGATCTCCGCCCTGACCCATCAGGCGGCCGGCCGCGGCGCAGGGCCCGTCAAGGGCTGGGGCGCGGTGTTCGGCAACGGGAAGTCCACCGGGGCCTGGGGTGCCATCGGCGCCCAGGTGCAGAAGCGCTTCCTGCGCAAGATCCTGGCCACCCAGGGTGCCTCGATGCTGGGGCGGGCCATCCCGTTCGGTGTCGGTGCGGCGGTCGGGGGCGTCGGCAACCGCTTCCTGGGCAAGAAGGTCATCGAGGCCGCCGGCCTGGCCTTCGGCCCCGTCCCCACGGTCATCCCCGGCGAATTGGCGCCCGTGAACCACTCACAGCTCTCCGAGGGATCAGCCGCCGGTCAGGGACCTGGGAACGACGACGGTGATCGGGACCGCGCGCAGGCGGAAGTCGAGGACCGGATCGAGCAGGAACGGGCCCGCCGCTCGGGCGGATCAGCCCAGTAGCGCCTGGGCGGCGACGAAGATCGCCAGGCCGGCCAGCGAGCCGACCACCGTGCCGTTGATGCGGATGAACTGCAGGTCGCGGCCCACCTGCAACTCGATCTTGCGGCTGGTCTCCTCGCCGTCCCACCGGGCCACGGTGTCGCTGATCAGCGACGTGATCTGCTCGCGGTAGGTATGCACCAGATAGCCTGCGGCCCCGGCGATCCAGGCGTCCAGCTTGGCGGCCAGAGTGGTGTCGGCGCGGAGCCGGCCGCCCAGGTCCATGACCGCGCGCACAAAGCTGGCGCGCAGCGGGGAATCCGGGTTCTCCACCGCGTCGAGCAGCGCCGCCTTGATCGACTCCCAGCCCGAGGCCATGGCCTCATGCAATTGGGGATCATCCAGGATGGCGTGTTTGAGCCCCTCGACCCGCTCGACCGTCTCCGGGCTGTGTTGCATGTCGTGGGCGAAGTCGGCCAGCCACCCATCGATGCTGCGCCGCACCTGGTGGTCCGGGTCGGCGCGCACGGCCGCGGTGAACCCCGCCAGCTCACGGTGCAGGCGCTCGCCGACCATCGAGTCGACCATCGAGGGCAACCAGGCAGGGGAGCGGTCCGCGACCAGCCGGACCACCGTCTGGCGGTTGGCTGCCACCCAGTCGGCGGCGCGGTCGGCGAGCAGGTCCACCAGCGGGCGCTGGTGCCCATCACGGAGCACCAGCTCGAGCATGCGCCCCAACGTGGAGGACCATTCCGGGGCCAGCATGTGCTTGCGGGCCAGGGATTCCAGCAGTGCCAGCACGTCCTCGTCGTCCACGACCGAAAGGGCCGCCCGGATCGCGGTGGCCCCCTCGACGGCCACCCGTTCGGCGTTTTCCTGCCGGGCCAGCCAGGCCCCGGCCGGCGCGGCGAAGGACATGGCGCCGAGCTTGGCGCCGATGACCTCGTCGGAGAGGAAGTTCTCCTGCACGAAACCGCCCAGGCTCTCGCCGATCTGGTCCTTCTTGCGCGGGATGATCGCCGTGTGGGGGATGGGCACGCCCATCGGGTGGCGGAACAGGGCGGTGACGGCGAACCAGTCAGCCAGCGCGCCCACCATGCCGCCCTCGGCAGCCGCCCGCACATATTGCAGCCACCCATGGGTCTCCTGCAGGGCGAAGGAGATGCCGAAGACCACTGCCATGCCGATCAGCAGCCCCGTGGCGATGGCCTTCATGCGGCGCAGCGCGCCGGCCCGTTCGATGTCGGAAGTCAGGGGCATGGTGGTCCAATCGGTGGGGGCCTCGGGCGCGGTTCCACGATAGTTCACCGGGCGGCATCCCGTAGCGTGGGACGCATGAACCTCGTCTATGCGCACCGCGGATCCAGTGGGACCCATGCCGAGAACACCCGGGCGGCCTACCTGCAGGCGATCGCCGAGGGGGCCGACGGCATCGAATGCGACGTCCACCTCAGCGCCGACCGGCAGGTGGTCTGCCACCACGACCAGACCGTGGACCGCACCTCCAACTCCACGGGACGGATCTCCTCCTTCACCCTCGAGGAACTGCGCGGGCTGGACTTCTCCGGGTGGAAGGGCAAGGACCTCCCGACCGCCTACGGCACCGTGCACGAGCAGCTGCTCACCCTGGCCGAACTGGTGCACCTCGCCACCGGGGCCGGCCGGCCCCTCGGGCTGGCCATCGAGATCAAGCACCCCAGCGAATTCGGCCGCGGCCTCGAGGACGCCGTCCTGGACACCCTGGAGGGCCTCGGCTGGGATCCGGCCACCTCCACGGTCGGGCTGGTGGACGTCAGCTTCATGTGCTTCGACGCCGGTTCCATCCGCCACCTGGCGAGCCGGGTGCCCGCCGCGGCGCTCTGCCAGCTCGTCACCGGGGGGAACCCCGAAAAGATCCAGGCCCTGCACGACGACGGTGACCGGCTGGGAGCCGAGGTCGCCGCCGTCGTGTATGGCTCTGCCGACGAGGGAGTGCCCCTCATCGACGCCGGTATCGCCGGCCTGGCCGGACCGGGAGTCGCCTGGGTGCGCGCACACCAGGACATCGTCGCGCGCTGGCTGCGGGCCGACACGCGGTTGCGGGTATGGACCGTGGACGAGGACGCCGACATCCGGTTCCTGGCCGACCTCGGGGTCCAGGAGATGACCAGCAACTATCCGGAACACACCCGTCGGGTCCTGACGGAGCGCGACCGGCAACCATGAGCGGGGGCGCGGAGATGGTGCGGGCGGTGGGTGTCGACCGCCTCGGCACCGCGGCGGAGATCCACCGCCTGGACCTGCCGCGTCCCCGTTGCGGGCCGGGACAGGTGCTGCTGCGGGTATCCGCCGTCGCGGTCAACCACGTGGACACGTTCGTCCGCTCGGGCACCTACCCGACGGCACTTCGCTTCCCCCTGGCCGTCGGACGGGACGCCGTGGGCATCATCGAGGCGACCGGCGACGCGGTGGACGACTTCGTTGTCGGCCAAGGGGCGTGGACCAACAGCCTCGGGTTCGCCGGCCGGCCCGGTGCCACCGCCGACCTGGTGGTCGTCGACGCCGAGCGCGCCTATCCGTTGCCGGAGGGAGTGGATCCAGTGGTGGCAGCAGCTGCCCTGCATCCCTGTGCGACGGCGGCGCTCGCCGTGGACGCGCACGGTGGACTCGGGCGCGGGGAGACGGTGTACATCGCCGGAGGCGCGGGAAACGTCGGCTCCGCTGCCATCGTCCTGGCCGCCTCCCGCGGCGCCCGCGTGCTGGCCTCCGCGGCTGCCGGGGATGCCGGATACTGCAAGGACCTGGGGGCCGAAGCAGTGATTGACTACCGGGATGAGGACGTGGCGGGCCGATTGCACGAGGCAGCGCCCGAGGGCATCGACGTCCAGATCGACACCTCGGGGCGCAACGACCTGGAAACCGCGGTGGGGCTGGCCGCGCCGCGCGGACGGATCGTGGTTCTGTCGGGCCCGGCGTCGGCGCCCGTGCTGCCGGTCGGGGAGTTGTACATGCGCGACGCCAGCGTCCGGGGCTTCGCGATCAGCAACGCGACCGTGGACGAATTGGCCCGCCCGGCGCACACCGTCAACACGATGCTGACCGAACGCAGCTGGGAGCCGCGGCACATCCTGCGACGCCCGTTGGCCGATGCGGGCTGGGCACACGAACAACTGGAGGCTGGAGCGGTCCGGGGGACCCGGATCGTGCTGCTGGCGTCGGAAACCCCCGGGTGACCATGGCGATCTTCCGGGCCCGCGCCGTCTTCTTCGACCTGGACAACACCCTCTTCGACCACCAGTCGTCTGCGCGAGCCGGAGTGACGGCACTCTTGATGGGACTGGGCTGTCCGGATGAAGCCGGCCTCCAGCGGACATGGGCCGAACTTGAAGGCCAATACTTTCACCAGTATCTGCAAGGGAATCTGTCATTCCAAGACCAGCGCCGTGCCCGCATGCGGTCATTTCTCCGCGCAGCAGGCCTCGAAGCCTCCCAGGATGAGGGCGCGTTGGACGACTGGTTTACCGCGTACCTGGTGGCTGCTCGTGCCGCCTGGACGGCCTTTCCCGATGTGAGCGAAACGCTGCAGAAACTGAGGAATTCCGGTACCAGCATTGCCGTGGTCACCAACGGAAGCCAGAGTCAGCAGGTCGAGAAAATGCAGGCCATGGGGATCGCAAAGCTGGTGGACGATGTGTTCACCTCCGAGGCGACAGGTCATGCAAAGCCTGCTGCGGAGGCCTTCTTGATCCCCTGCGCCGCCCTGGGCGTGGCCCCCGCGGAGGCCCTCCATGTCGGGGATGACCCGATGGCCGATTTCGAGGGAGCGAAACGAGCCGGACTCCAGTCGGTCCTGTTGGATCGGTCGAGTACGGTCGACGGATCCGCGCTGCACACGCTGGCAGATCTGCACGTCCAGGCGTAGGTCACACGCGGACTCTTCAGCCGGCCGCTGGCTAGACTCGGGGGCATGCGTTTGAGCCAGTCCCCGGCCGTGAAGACGGGGCTTTCCATCTCGGTGGCGACCGGGCTGTACGGCATTTCCTTCGGTGCGCTCGCCGTCTCCTCGGGACTGACCTTCTGGCAGACGGTGGCGCTGAGCGCCCTCATGTTCACCGGTGGATCGCAGTTCGCTTTCATCGGGGTGATCGCCGGCGGCGGTGCCGGGTCCGCCGCCTTCGGCGCGGCCACGCTGTTGGGCGTGCGGAACATCATCTACGGAGTGCAGATGAACGCCATGGCCCGCCCCCGGGGGTGGCGCAAGGCGGCCGCCGCCCACGTGACCATCGACGAGTCCACGGCGACCGCCATCGTGCAGCCTGACCTCGCGGAATCCCGGCGGGGATTCTGGACGGCCGGGGTGGGCATCTTCATCCTGTGGAACGTCTTCACGATGGCCGGTGCCCTGCTCGGGGACGCCTTGGGCGACCCGAAGGCCTGGGGGCTGGACGGGGCCGCCGTCGCCGCCTTCCTGGCGCTGCTGTGGCCACGGCTGAAATCGCGCCAACCCGTGGCCATCGCCATCGTTTGCGCCCTGGCCACCGTGCTGGTGGTCCCGTTCGTGCCGCCGGGCGTCCCGATCCTCGTCGCTGCGCTCGTGGCCGGCGTGTGGGGCTGGGTGGGACATCGAGCCGAGGAGAACAAGGCATGAGCCTGTGGTGGTGGGTCCTGCTGGCGTGCGTGGTCGCCTACCTGTCGAAATTGTCCGGTTATCTGGTTCCCGCCCGCATCCTGGACAAACCGCGCATGGGCCGCGTCGCCACGGCACTGACCATCGGCCTGCTGGCCTCGCTGACTGCGGTCAACGCCTTTGCCAGTGGCCACCAGCTGGTCCTGGACGCCCGGATCGGTGCGCTGCTTGCCGCGGCCATCGCATTGCTGTTGCGCGCCCCGTTCCTGGTGGTGGTGATCGCCGGTGCCGTCGCGGCGGCACTGCTGCGGTGGGCCGGTATGCCATAAAAGGGGTCTGGCTTGCGTGAATCCTGGCCCAAATGAGACTAGGCTCACATTCATGCACCGCTCCTCCCCTCGGGAGGTGCACGTGGAAGCGACGTCCACGGTGCCATCACTCGAACCACAGGAGAACCCATGACACCCAATGGCACGCCACGGTGGAAAATGAACCGCCGCTTTGCAGCCATCACCACTTCATTCGCGGTCGGCGCCCTGGTGCTCAGCGGATGTGCCCAGAGCCAGCGTGACAGCGGCGGCGCGGAAGGATCCGGGGATTCGGCGGTGAACTCGACGTTCATCTTCGCCGCCTCATCGGATCCGAAGTCGCTGGACCCTGCCTTTGCCTCGGACGGCGAATCCTTCCGAGTCAGCCGCCAGATCTTTGAGGGACTGGTCGGTACCAAACCCGGTACCCCCGACCCGGCACCGCTGCTCGCCGAATCCTGGAAGCAGTCCAAGGACGGGCTGAGCTACGACTTCAAGCTCAAGGAAGGCGTGAAGTTCCACGACGGCACCGAATTCAACGCCAAGGCCGTCTGCGCCAACTTCGATCGCTGGTACCACTTCACGGGCATCCAGCAGTCCGAGACCGTGGCCTACTACTACGGCAACCTCTTCCGCGGCTTCGCGGACAAGCCGGAGAAGGCCGTCTACAAGTCCTGCGACGCGGTCTCCGACTCCGAAGCCAAGATCACCCTGGCCAAGCCGTTTGCCGGCTTCGTGGCCGCACTGAGCCTTCCGGCCTTCTCCATGCAGTCGCCGACGGCACTGAAGAAGTACGACGCCGACAAGGTCGGCGGCACCGCCGAGGCCCCGGTCCTCTCCGACTACGCCACCAAGCACCCGGTGGGCACCGGCCCGTTCAAGTTCGACAAGTGGGACACTGGCCAGAGCGTCGAGCTCTCCGCCAACAAGGACTATTGGGGCGATCAGGGCCAGGTCCAGAAGATCACCTTCCGCGTCATCGACGACCCGGTGGCCCGCCGCCAGGCCCTCGAGGCCGGCAGCATCGACGGCTACGACCTGGTCTCGCCGTCGGACACCGATGCACTGGAAAAGGGCGGCTACAAGCTCGTCGCCCGCAAGCCCTTCACCATCCTGTACCTGGGCATCAACCAGAAGGTCAAGGAACTCTCAGACCTCAAGGTCCGGCAGGCGCTGTCCTACGCGATCGACAAGGATGCGCTCATCAAGCAGACCCTGCCCACCGGCACGGAAAAGGCGATCGAGTTCATCCCGCCGAGCGTCAACGGCTACAACCCGGACGTCGAGAAGTACGACTACAACCCCGAAAAGGCCAAGCAGCTGCTTAAGGAGGCCGGCTACCCGAACGGCTTCACCGTGAAGTTCAACTACCCGACCGGTGTCTCCCGTCCGTACATGCCCACCCCGGAGCAGATCTTCACCAACCTCTCGGCACAGCTCAAGGACGTCGGCATCAAGGTCGACGCCCAGCCGAACAAGTGGAGCCCGGACTACCTGGACCGGATCCAGGGCGGCACGGACCACGGCATCCACCTGTTGGGTTGGACGGGTGACTACAACGACACGGACAACTTCGTCGGCGTGTTCTTCGGCTCCGAGAAGCCGGAGTACGGGTTCGACAACCAGAAGCTGTTCTCGGACCTGTCCAAGGCCCGTGGTGTTGCCGACCTGAAGGAGCAGACCCCGCTCTACCAGGACGTCAACGCGGAGATCGCGGACTTCGTCCCGGCCATCCCGCTGGCCCACCCGGCACCGTCGCTGGCCTTCAACGAGCGGGTGGATTCCTACCCGACGAGCCCGGTCAACGACGAGGTCTTCAACGAGATCAAGCTGAACAAGTAACCACTGTGAGAGGGTACGACGGCGGGAGGATCCCCGCCGTCGTACCGTCTCCCGTGCTCTCGAGAGGACACCGTGCTCAGAGTCATCGGCCAACGGATCGCCCTGCTGATCCCGACGCTCCTGGGTCTTTCCATCCTGCTGTTCGTGTGGGTGCGCAGCCTGCCCGGCGGCCCCGCCACCGCCCTGCTGGGGGACAAGGCCACCCCCGAAGCGGTGGCCCGCATCAACGAGGCCTACGGCTTCGACCAGCCCATCATCGTGCAATACCTGCAGTACATGGGCAAGCTGCTCTCCGGTGACTTCGGGGTGAGCCTGCAAACCGGGCGCACCGTCACCCAGGAATTCGCCACCCGTTTTCCGGCCACCATCGAGCTGACCGTCGTGGCCCTGGTCTTCGCCGTCGGCGTCGGCATCCCGCTGGGCTACTGGGCCGCACGCCATGTGCGCAAGTGGCAGGACCACTTCTCCGTGGTGCTCTCGTTGCTGGGAATTGTCATACCGGTGTTCTTCCTGGCATTCATCCTCAAATGGATCTTCGCCATCCAGCTGCCCTGGTTCCCCACCGACGGCCGGCAGAACCCGCGGATCAACGCCACCCACATCACCGACTTCTACGTGCTTGACGGGGTGCTGACCCGCGAGTGGGATGCGGCATGGGACGCGTTCATGCATCTGGTGCTGCCGGGCCTGGCGCTGGGAACCATTCCGCTGGCCATCATCGTGCGCATCACGCGGGCCTCGGTGCTGGAGGTGGTGAACGCCGACTATGTGCGCACGGCGCGGGCCAAGGGCCTGACCGAGAAGCTGATCCGCAACCGGTTCATCCTGCGCAACGCCATGCTGCCGGTCACCACGACGATCGGCCTGCAACTGGGCCTGATGATCTCCGGGGCGGTGCTCACCGAGACGGTGTTCGCCTTCAACGGGATCGGCAGGTTCCTGCGTGATGCCATTTTCACGCTCGACTATCCGGTGCTCCAGGGGTTCGTCATCTTCATCGCGATCTTCTATGCGCTGATCAACCTGCTGGTGGACATTTCCTACGGCCTCATCGACCCGAGGGTGCGTGTGCAATGAGCATGACACTGCCGCCAAGTGGCGGATCAGAACTGACACCGGGACCCGGTGTCCCCGGACCCGGCTCCGGCGCCGGAGTCCCGCCGGCGCCGACCCGGCGCGGCAACAGCGTGTGGCGCGACGCCTTCACCCGGCTGCGCCGCAACCCCGCGGCCATCGCCGGCGCGGTCATCGTGCTTTTGTTCCTGCTGGTGGCTGCGTTCGCGCCCCTGATCGCCCCCTTTGGCGGAAACGACCTGCCCGGACGCAAGGAAATCATCCCGACCCACATCCCGGGGCCCGGCGAGTTCGAGCAGTACCTGCTGGGCTTGGACCGCTTCGGCGGGGACGTCTTCTCCAAGCTGGTCTGGGGCGCCCGCGCCTCACTGGTGATCGGCGTCGTGTCCACTGCCTTCGGTCTGGCCGGCGGCATGGTGCTGGGTCTGCTGGCCGGCGGGTTCGGCGGCTGGGTCGACAACGTGATCATGCGTTTCGTCGACATCCTGCTCTCGGTGCCGAACCTGCTGCTGGCCGTCTCCATTGCGGCGGTTCTGGGACAGGGGCAGTACGCGGTCATGATCGCCATCGGTGTTTCAGCCGTCCCGATCTTCGCCCGCCTACTGCGCTCCTCGATGCTCCAGAACAAGGGTGCAGACTACATCCTGGCCGCCCAGACCCTCGGTTTGAGCCGGCGGACGATCACCATGAGCCACCTGCTACCCAACTCCGTGGGCCCGGTGATCGTCCAAGCGACGCTGACCCTGGCCACCGCGGTGATCGACGCTGCCGCGCTGTCCTTCCTGGGGCTGGGCGGAGGGTTGCCGCAGACCGCGGAATGGGGGCGCATGCTCACCTACGCGCAGGCCGAGCTGGGGATTGCCCCGCAGCTGGCGTTCCTTCCGGGCGCCTGCATCGCCATCACGGCACTGGGCTTCACCCTGCTCGGGGAATCGCTGCGCGAATCGTTGGACCCGAAGTCCCGGTAGCCAGCCGGTTCAGTCCGGCTGGTTGCGGCGTTGGCGCGCCAGGTTCACCAAGACGAAGAACACTGCAATGAATCCCAGCTCGAGCAGGCAGAGCAGTGCGAAGGGGATCCAAGCGGACTGGCCGATGAAGATGATCGCGCCCATCGTCAGCAGCAACGTGGCCATGACCAGGACGAACCAGGCGAAGCCCAGCACGGTGCGGGCACTGCGCATGCCGGTCCGGAAACCGAAGCCGTCGGGGACCGGGCCGGCACCGTGGAATTCACTGGACCCGTTCGCGTAATGGTCCTCGCCGGCTTCGGGCTGGCCGTCCGCCCGGCTCGCGCCGGAATCTCCGGCCGAGCCGGTGTGCCGGGCTTCGTCGTCGTCACCCTCGTCCGGTGACCGGGGGTGGTCGAGCCAGGACGGCATGGTGATCGCCTCCCTAAGCGGCGTCCGGATCGATTTCCAGCTCGTTGCCGGGAATCGAGGCGAGCAGTTTGCGGGTGTAGGGGTGGCGGGGATTCGTGAAGATCTCCTCGCTCGTGGCGGCTTCGACGAGTTCGCCGTCCTTCATGACGCAGACGAAGTCTGAGATCAGGCGGACCACTGCGAGGTCGTGGGAAATGAACAGATAGCTCAGGCCGAGTTCAGCCTGCAGGTCGCCCAGCAGCTCGAGGATCTGGGCTTGGACCAGGACGTCGAGGGCGGAAACGGGCTCGTCACAGACGATCAGCTCGGGTTTCAACGCGAGGGCGCGGGCGATGGCCACACGCTGGCGCTGGCCGCCGGAGAGTTCTGCGGGGTAGCGGCGCAGCATGGCATGTGGCAGCGAGACCTGGTCCATGAGTTCATGGACACGGGCGTTGCGCTCGGCGGAGTTGCCGCGTTTGTAGGTGGTCAGGGGCTCCTCGATGATGCGTCCCACGGTGAACATGGGGTTCAGCGAGGAGTAGGGGTCCTGGAAGACCGGCTGGACCCGCTGGCGAAAGTCACGCAGGTCGTCGCGGTTCAACGTCGCGACGTCCTTGCCGTCGAAGAGCATGGTGCCACGGGTCGGCTCGATGAGCTTGAGCAACATGCGTGCCGTCGTCGTCTTGCCCGAGCCCGACTCGCCGACGATGGCCACGGTCGAGCCGCGCGGGATGTCCAGGGTGACATCGCGCGCGGCGAAGAAGTCCTCCTTGGTGCCACGGCGCTTGTAGGCCTTGGTCAGATCGCGGATTTCCACGATGTTGTCCGAGGCGCCGTCCTGGTCGGCCGCCTTCGCGGCCTGCCCTGCCCTTTCGGAGGGGGGCGCGGCAAAGGCTCCCGGGCTGAGGCGTGCCACGGCCACCGAGGGGGCCGCTTTGACCAGGGACTGGGTGTAGGGGTGTTGCGGATCCTCGAGGAGTTGGCGTGCCGGACCGGACTCCACGACCTTGCCGCGGTGCATGACGACCAGGTCGGAGGCGCGTTCCGCGGCCAGACCCAGGTCGTGGGTGATCAGCAGGACCGAGGTGCCCAGTTCCGCGGTCATCCGATCGATCTGGTCCAGGATGGTCTGCTGGACGGTCACGTCCAGCGCCGAAGTCGGTTCGTCGGCGATGAGCAGCCGGGGCCGGCAGGCCAAGCCGATGGCTATCAGGGCACGCTGGCGCAGGCCACCGGAGAATTCGTGGGGATACTGCCTGGCGCGCGACTTGGCGTCGGGGATGCCCGCCGCCTCCAGCGTGGCGACGACCTGGGCATCGACGTTTTTGCGGGTCGCCATTCCGTGGACCAGCAGTGTCTCGGCAACCTGTTGGCCGATTTTCGTGACCGGGTTCAGGTTGGACATGGGGTCCTGCGGGACGAGGCCGATCTGCCGGCCCCGGATGGATCGCATCTTCGCCTCGGGAAGACCGACCAGTTCCTGCCCGTCGAACTTGATGCTGCCGCCGACGACCCTGCCGTTGCCGGCCAACAACCCAATGGCCGCCATGGCCGTGGTGGACTTTCCCGAACCGGATTCACCGACGATGGCCAGCGTTTGGCCGGCGTGCAGGCTGAGGTTGGCGCCCTCTACGGCGTTGACCGGACCGTTCAGGGTGCTGAAGTCGATGGCCAGGTCGGTGATCTGCAACAGCGGCCCGTTGTCCTCTGCGGGGCGGCCGGAATCGCTGAATTCGGGTGTGGCGTGCGTCATAGTCCCATCCTGCCTCATCGAGGTGTGGTTGGCACGCCGCCACGGCGCCTATCCCGCGAGGGCCAGCTCCTCGGTGGCCCGCGCGATCTCGGACTCCTCATCGGTCGGCACCACCAGGACGGGGATCGACGATTCCGGAGTCGAGATGATGCGGGGTTCCTTGCTGCGCTCGACGTTGGACATCTCATCGAGCGTGACGCCCAAGGCGCCGAGGCCGTCGACCACGCGCTTGCGGAACGGCCAGGAGTTCTCCCCGATGCCGGCGGTGAACACGATGGCCTGCGCCCCGCCGACGGCCACGTGGTAGCCGCCGATGTACTTCTGCAACCGGTAGGAGGCGACCTCCAAAGCCAGCTCGGCGCCGTCGTGCCCCTCGGCAGCAGCCTCGACGACCGAGCGCATGTCGTTGTCGCCGGAGAGGCCCTTCAGGCCCGAATCCTTGTTGAGGATGCGGTCCATCTCCTCGGCAGTGTATTCGCCGCGGATGACCAGCTGGGTGACGATCGAGGCGTCCAGATCCCCGGATCGGGTGCCCATGACCAGTCCCTCAAGCGGGGTGTAGCCCATGGAGGTGTCGACGCTCTTGCCGTCGCGGATGGCGGTGACCGAGGCGCCGTTGCCCAGGTGGGCGATGACCGCGCGGAAGCGGTCGCGCTCGATGCCCAGCAGTTCGGCCGCGCGGCCGGCGACGTGATCGTGGCTGGTGCCGTGGAACCCGTACCTGCGCACGCCGTGCTTCTTGTACAGGTCGTCCGGGACCGCGTAGCGCCAGGCGTATTCGGGCATGGTGCGGTGGAAGGCGGTGTCGAAGACGGCCACCTGGGGCAGCTTGGGCCACTTCTCCAGCAGGGCGCGGATGCCCAGGGCCGCCGCGGGGTTGTGCAGGGGCGCCAGCGGGGCGAGGCGTTCGATGGCGCGGACGATCTCGTGGGTGATCAGGACCGGGGTGGTGAAGCGCTCGCCACCGTGGACGACCCGGTGGCCGACCGCTTCGATCTGCCGGTCGCCCAGGACGCGGTGCAGGTGCCCTTCCACGGTTTCCAGGGCCGCCGCGTGGTCGGGGACCTCGGCCTCGCCGATCCGTTCGACCAGGCCGGAGAGCAGGACCTCCTCGGTGGTGGTCTCGCGGACCTGGTATTTCAGCGACGATGATCCCGAATTGATGACGAGTACGAGCATGCGGGGGACTCCTAGTCTTCCTGGGCCTGGATGGCGGTGATGGCGACGGTGTTGACGATGTCATCCACCGTGCAGCCGCGGGAGAGGTCGTTGACCGGCTTGTTCAGGCCCTGCAGCACGGGGCCGACGGCGACCGCGCCGGCGGATTGCTGGACTGCCTTGTAGGTGTTGTTGCCGGTGTTCAGGTCGGGGAAGATGAACACCGTCGCCTGCCCGGCGACCGAGGAGCCCGGCAGCTTGGAGGCGCCGATGGACGCGTCCACCGCGGCGTCGTACTGGATGGGTCCGTCCACTGCCAGTTCCGGGTCGCGTTCGCGCACCAGCTCGGTGGCGGCACGGACATCGTCGACCGAGCCGCCGGAGCCGGACGTGCCGGTCGAGTAGGAGAGCATCGCGACGCGGGGGGCGACGCCGAACTGCCGTGCCGTCTGGGCCGAGGCAACGGCGATGTCGGCGAGCTGGGCGGAATCCGGTTCCGGGTTCACCGCGCAGTCCCCGTAGACCAGCACGCGGTCCTCCATGAGCATCAGGAAGACCGAGGAGACGACGGCGACGCCGGGCCGGGTCTTGATGAACTCCAACGAGGGGCGGATGGTGTTCGCGGTGGTGTGGGCGGCGCCGGAGACCATGCCGTCGACGTGGCCCAGGTGCACCATCATGGTCGCGAAATAGGAGCGGTCCAGCAGGCGTTCCCGGGCGGCTTCGAGCGTGACGCCCTTGTGGGCGCGCAGCTTCGCGTATTCCGCGGCGAAGCCCTCCAGCAGGTCGCTGCGGGCTGGATCGGTGATGGGGATGCCGCCCAGGTCGATGCCGTGGGCAGCTGCCAGTTCGCGGACCTGATGGGTGTTGCCCAGGATGACCAGGTCGCAGATGTCGCGGCGGTTGATGATCTCGGCGGCCCGCAGGATGCGCAGGTCCTCGCCCTCCGGCAGCACGATCCGCTGCCGGGAGGACCGGGCCCGTTCGACGAGCTGGTGCAGGAAGCGCAGCGGCGTCATGGTTTCCGGTGCGGGCAGCGAGAGCCGGGCCAGCAGTTCGTCTTCGTCGACGTCGCGGTACCAGGCGCCCAACGCCGCCGCCGTCTTGCGCGGCTGCGTGGCGGTCAGCGTGCCGGAGACCTCCCAGACGCGGTGGGCGGTGGAGTAGGTGTCCTCCGGGACGGTGAAGACGGGGAAGGGGGCGGCGGCCAGCAGGGGCAGGACGGTGTCCTCGATGGGCCGGGGTCCGGTGAGCAGCAGGGCAGCGGTGGTGGGGAAGCCCGGCGTCCGGGAGGTGGCGACCGCGGTGGCCATGACATCGGAACGGTCCGCCGGGGCGATGACCAGCGAGTCGTCGCGGTAGCGCTCCAGCAGGTAGCCCACGTTCATGGCGGCCACCAGCACGTGCCGCACGTCGCGGTCCAACTCCGGGGCCCCGGCCACCAGTTGGGCTCCGAGCGCTGAACTGACCTCCCCCACGGTGGGCCGGACGATCTCGTCGATCTCCGGGAGCACGTACACCTTGCGGTGTTGCAGGCCGGGGCGGACGGATTCGCGGATCTGTTCGGCCAGATCCGGGTCCGCCCGGTTGACGATCATGGAGAGCAGGGAGACGTTTTCCTCGTAGTAGCCCTTGCGGGCCACGTCGACGGCGTCAACGGCCTCGCTGACGGCATGCCCGGCGGCGTTGACCACGCCGACCACATGGCAGCCGAGGTGGTTGGCCAACTGGGCGTTCAGTCCGAACTCCAGTGCTGCATCGTGGTCCGAGAGATCGGTGCCCTCGACGATGACCACGTCCACGTCCTGGGCGATCCGGCTGTAGGCCTCCAGGGAACGGGAGTGGATCTCGTCGATCCTGCCGGCCACGATCAGCTCACGCGACTGGGCGCGGGTCATGGCGACCCCCACGTGCGCATCGTCGAGCTTGAAGAGATCCCGGATCAGCGCAACGGCAGGGTCGGTATCCACATCGGGTCCATCGGTGATGGGGCGGAAGAACCCGATCCGGTCCGCGTGACGGTGCAGGAGGTCGGCCAGCCCCAGGGTGACCAGCGATTTGCCGCTGGCCGGGGTGGACGCACTGACGTAGATGCCGCGGGCCATGGATCTCCTTCGAAGCGGGACGCTGTTCCGCATCCATCCTGCCACGCAGGCAGGCGGGCCGCCGAGGATGCCTGTCACATCCTGGGCGGTCCGTACCAGGGGTTCACGCGTTGGCTGGCACCGGTGCCGTCAGGTGGCCATCGCGCATGGTGGCGACGGCGTCGGTCAACGGGACGAACTCGGTGTCGTGGGTGACCATGACGGTGCCGACCTGGAACTCGTCGGTGACCCGGCGCAGCAGCCGCACGATCGAATCGGAACGGTCGTGGTCCAGGGCGGCGGTGGGCTCGTCGACCAGCAGCACCGTGGGGTCCCCCATCAGGGCGCGGGCGATGTTCACGCGCTGGCGTTGGCCGCCGGAGAGCTGGTGCGGCCGCTTGCCGGCAGCGGAACCGAGGCCGACCATGTCCAGGAGTCCGTCGGCCTTGGTCCGCGCCTCCTTGAGGGACTTGCCGCGCAGGTGGTCCACGATGATGAGTTGCTCGGTGGCGGTCAACGAGGCCAGCAGGTTCGGCTGCTGGAAGATGATCCCGATCTTCTCGCGGCGCAGCGTGGTGAGGTCCTTGTCGGCCAGGCCGGTGGCATCGACGCCGTCGATCAGGACCACGCCGTGGGTGGGGCGCACCAGCGTGGCGGCGGTGGCCAGCAGGCTGGACTTGCCCGAACCCGAGGGGCCGACGAGGGAGACCATCTGGCCGGGCTCCACGGTGAGGTCGACGGAGTCCAGGGCCTTGACGATGCCGTCGCCATCCGGGTATTCGAGGGTCACGTTGACCAGGCTCAGCGCGGAGGCGTTGCGGGTGCCAGTGGAGGTGGTGGAGTTGGACGGGGTGGTCATGGTGGTGTCCTTCGTGCAGAGCAGGGGTGGGGGAGGCGTGCCGATGCGGGAAGCGGGCGGGCCCGTTAGTTCCCGCCGAGGGCGATCAGGGCGTCGACCTGGGTGGTGCGGCGGACGGCGACTGCGGATCCGGCCAGTCCCAGGACGATGATGCCGATGATGGGCAACAGCGTGGTTTGCAGGTTCACCAGGAACGGTGCCGCCTGCGAGGCGAAGAAACCGCCGACGATGCCGACCGCGCCGCCGACCCCGGCTCCGACGAGCAGGACGATGGCCGCCTGGGTGATGGCGTCGCGCAGGATGTAGCTTCCGGATCCGCCCAGCGCCTTCAACACGGCGATGTCGCGGGTGCGTTGGACGGTCCATACGGTGAGGAAGGCGACGATGACCAGCGCTGAGATGCCGTACAGGAAGGCCTGCATCATCAGCAGCGAACCGTTTTCGCTCTTGTAGGAGCCCAGGGCCTGGAAGGATCCGGTGCGTGAGGTGCTCACGGTGTGGGCTGCCTGGTTGGCTGCCGCCTCATCGACCGTGGCGCCGTCCTGGTAGGTGATCGCTGCGACGGTGCCGACCTGGTGGGGGTCGGAGAGGTGGGCGACCTGGGACCAGGTGGGAAGTGCTGTCCAGACGACGCTGGTGTGCGAGTACCACTGGTCGGCGACGATCTTCCCGACGGTCAGTTCGGTTCCGCCGAGGGTCACCGTGTCGCCGGTGCTGACGGACAGGTCCTCTGCCGCCGTCGTGCTCAGGACCACGGTCTTGTCGTCCACCGGGCCGGGGGCGAGCTGGCCGGCGGGGTCGACCCCGAAGACCGCCACATTGGTGGTGCCACCGGCGTGGTCGGCGTCCCCGGCCTGGAGGCGGGTCTGGCTGATGCCCAGGGCCTCGGCGCGCGCCACGCCGTCCTGCCGGGACCAGTCGCTGACCTGTCCGGCGGTGATGGAGCTTTCGGTGAAGGATTCCTTCGGGTCCGCCGTGCCGGTCGCGCCGAACGCGATGGTGTCCACGGGCTGGGTGGTGCCGTCCTCGTGGACGGCGCCCAGCTGGGAAATGGATGAGGTCGACTGGTCGCCCAGGCCGGCGGTCAGCCCGGAGAGCATGACCAGCAGCAGGGTGATCAGGGCGACGACGCCGCCCATGAGGGCAAACCTGCCCTGGGCGAAGCGGATATCTCGAATGGCAAGGAACACGGTGACTTCTTTCGGGTGAAAACACGAGCCGTTTGGCTCCTGTATCCACCTTCCCGCGATGCCGGATCCGCTCCATCAACCGATCGGTTGATCCTCGGGGTGGGGGCCGTCACGCCCGCCCCCACCGCCGTCAGGGCGTGTTGTTGGCTGTCTCCAGGTCGATCTTCCGGCGGCCGTCGGCGCCCACGAACTGGTAGGCGATGAGGAGCAGGACAATCCACACGATGCCGACGACGAGCGCGGTCCTCCCGGATTCGCTGAAACCGAGGATGACGACGATGAATGCCATGAAGGCCAGCCCCAGGTAGCTCAGCACCGGCCAGAAGGGCATCACGTACTTGCCCGGCTTCTGCCCGGCTGCCCGGAGTTCCAGGCGCATCCGGTGGTGGGCCAGCAGGATGACTCCCCAGGTGAACACCGTGGCGAACGTGGCGATGGACGCCACGATGAGGAACAGCTGGTCGGGGATCCAGAAGTAGAGGCCCAGGCCGACCAGCAGGCAGGTGGCGACGACCCCGACCGGCCAGATGGGGATCCCGTTGCGCGAGACCCGGCCGAAGGCGGCCGGTGCCTGGCCCTGCTCGGCGAGTCCGTACATGGTGCGGGTGGCGGCGTAGAAGATCGAGTTCATGGCAGACAACGCCGCGGTGAGGACCACCGCGTTGATGATGTGCTCTGCGGCGGGGATGCCCAGCCCGGCGAAGACCTGCACGAAGGGACTGCCCTCGGAGCCGATCTCGTTCCAGGGGAACATGCACAGCATGACGCCCAGCGAGAGCACGTAGAAGATCAGGATGCGCATCGGCACCGTGTTCACTGCCTTCGGGATGGCGGTGGCAGGGTCGCCGGTCTCCCCGGCCGTCATGCCCAGGGTCTCGATGCCACCAAAGGAGAAGACCACGATGCCCAGGCTCATGACGATCCCCCAGACGCCGAACGGCGCGAACCCGCCGTGGTCCACGAGGTTGTGGAATCCGGGCTGGTATCCGCCGACGGTGACGCCGAAGACGATGAGATACAGGCCACCGGCGATCATCGCGATGATGGTGACGATCTTGATGAGCGTGAACCAGAATTCGAGCTCGCCGAAGACGCTGACGCGCAGCAGGTTCAACCCGCCGATGAGCAGCATGGCCGCGAGCATCCAGATCCAACCGGGCGCGTTGGGGTACCACATGCCCATGTACTGGCCGACGGCGGTCATGTCGGCGATCGCCACGACGATCATCTCGAAGGCGAACGTCCAGCCGGCGAGGAACCCGACCCGCGGGTGGATGTAACGGTTGGCGTATTGGGCGAAGGAACCGGCAACCGGGTGCCGGACGGCCAGTTCGCCCAGGGCGCGCATGACCGTGAAGACCACGCAGCCGGCAACGATGTAGGCCAGCAGGACCGCGGGACCAGCAGCCTGGATCGTTTCGGCCGACCCGTAGAACAGTCCGGTGCCGATCGCTGATCCCAGCGCGATGAAGCGGATATGGCGCAGCGAGAGCTTGCGGTTGAGCGAGCCGTCGGTTTTCGGCGCTGTTTTCGTGGTCGTTGCGTTCATGGTCCTGCCTGGGTCGCGGCGTGTGGGATGGCCCACGGTGTCGGCGAGCCGCATCTACTCTGGCATAGCGTGTGCGATCCAACACAATTGCGGTGGTGACAAGCGCGGGTCCGGGTGGCACGCTGAAGGCATGATCGTTGCCTTCTCTGTTTCCACCAACATGCCCAACACCGATGGTTCCGTCCACGATGCCGTGGCCGCCGCCGTAAAGGTGGTCCGTGAATCCGGGCTGCCGAACAGCACCTCGTCCATGTTCACCGAGATCGAGGGCGACTGGGATGAGGTGATGGACGTGGTGAAGCGCGCCACCGAAGCCGTCGCCGCGTTCGGCAACCGCGTCTCGCTGGTCCTGAAGGCCGACATCCGGCCCGGACACACCGGCGAACTGACCGGCAAGGTCGACCGCCTGCAAAAGGCGCTGGAACGGCTGGGGGAGTAGGCCATGGGCGCCGAACCAGCCGACGTCGACGACTACCTGCGCGCGACGGTGGTCGACGAACCGCAGGCCTTCGCCGCGGGCCGTGAGGCAGCGCACGCCGCCGGCTTGCCGCAGATCGAGGTCAGCGCCGGCCAGGGGAAGCTGCTGAAGCTGCTCGTCGGCGTCTCCGGGGCCCGCCGCGTGCTGGAAATCGGCACGCTGGGCGGTTACAGCACCAGCTGGCTGGCCGACGGCGTCGGCCCCGACGGGCACGTGACCACCTGCGAATTCGAGCCACACCACGCCGACGTCGCCCGCAGGAACCTCGACGCAGCCGGCGTGGGGGACCGCGTGGACATCCGGATCGGGGCAGCCCGCGACACGCTCGCCGCCTTGCGCCAGGACGAGGTGGAACCCTTCGACCTGGTGTTCATCGACGCCGACAAGGAGAACAACCCCCACTACGTGCTCGAAGCGCTGGAACTGACCCACCCCGGCTCGATCATCATCGTGGACAACGTCGTGCGCGACGGGGCCGTCCTGCACACAGGAGACGCCTCCACCGTGGAGGGCCGGGCCACCAACGGGACCCGCGAGGTCCTGGACATCCTCGGCGGTGACCCCCGCCTCGACGCCACGGCACTGCAGACCACCGGCTCCAAGGGCTGGGACGGGTTCGCGCTCGCCGTCGTGCGCTGAGCGAACCGGTCCCACACCCCAGTACGCTGGTGGGGTGAGCACCACCGACTACACCATCCGCCAGGCGACCGCCGAGGACATCGACGCCACGCTGGCCATGAAACTGGCCGCCTGGCGCGAAGCCTACGGCGACCAGCGCCCCGCCTCCTTCTTCGAGCTGCAGGAATCACGCCACGAACGCCAGGTCGACTGGTGGACCCGCGGGCTCGCTGCCGGCGCGGAACTCTGGATCGCCACCGACCCGGACGGCCGGATCGTCGGCTGTGCCGGCGGCGCACCGGTCCTCGATGAGGACGCCGCCACCGGAGCCACCGCCGAACTGCAGATGCTCTACGTCCTCTCCGAGGCCTACGGCACCGGACTGGGCGAACGGCTGATGCGCGCCGCCATCGGCAACCTCCCGGCGGCCCTGTGGGTTCTCGAGCACAACCCCCGTGCCCAGGCGTTCTACCGCAAGCACGGCTTCGACTTCGACGGCACCCGCGAACTGCTGGCCGACGAGTGGGAGGGCCTGTACGAGCTGCGCATGGTCCGGCCGGGCCCCCGTGGCTAAATCCCGCTCCCGCACATCCGCCGCGCCGGCCGCCGCCACCGAGTCCGGGCCGGTGGTCGGGGATTATCCGATCGACACCGGCACCGCCACGCTCGAACGCGACCCCTATGACGACGACGGCTGGATCCTCAAGGTCAACGGCGTCCCCTCATCGCATGTGGACCTCGCCGACCCACGCCGTCTGGACTTCGAGTACATGCGCTGGATGGCCGCCCTGGTCACCGCGCGCTTTCCCCCCGGGCACGACGGCGCAGCCGGGCGCCTGCGCGCCCTGCACCTGGGCGGGGGAGCCTGCTCGATGGCCCGCTGGGCCACGGCCACCTACCCCGGTGCCCGCCAGGTCGTCGTCGAACTCGACGGCCGGTTGGCCGAACTGGTCAGGGGCTGGTTCGACCTGCCGCGCGCACCGCTGCTGCGCCTGCGCACCGGCGAGGCAGGAGAGGTCCTGCGCTCCCTGACCGACGACACCCGGGACCTGCTCATCCGGGACGTCTTCGCCGGGGACAAGACCCCCGCGGACCTGACCACCGTGGACTTCACCCGCGAGGCGGCCCGCGTCCTGGCCGGGGACGGGCTGTACATCGTGAACTGCGGGGACACCCCGAAACTGGAAACGGCACGCCGGGAGGCTGCCACCATCGGCACCGTCTTCGCCCACACGGCGATCGTGGCCGACCCGGCGATGCTCAAGGGCCGGCGCTACGGGAACATGGTCATCGCCGGCTCGAACGCCCCCATCCCGGCGGGACCGGGCATGCTGCGCGAGCTGCTCGGCGGTGCGGTGCCCGCCCAGCACTGGGACGACGCCCGCGTCCGTTCCTTCGCCGGAACCGCCTCGGTGATCGGGGACGGGCCGGCAACGCCTCAGCAGGCCTGAAAGCTGCCCGTGCGCACATACTCGCGGTAGAGCCCCAGCACCCGTGCCGCCGCGCGGCTCATCGGCTGTGGCGGATCATCGAGTCGGTGGAAGCCGAGCTCGGTGACCTCGGAGGCCTCGGCCTCCAGCGACCCGGCAGCGTGCGGCCAGACGAAGCACAGGGCGAAGGCATGCACCCGGTCCCCGTTGGGGTATTCCAACTCGTGGTCTACGGGATCGGACAGCGTCGCGAACGGGATGAGTGCGGACGGGGCGGCCGCCAGGCCCGTCTCCTCGGCCAGTTCGGCCACCGCCACCGCCCGGAAATCCTGGCCCGGTTCGGCCCCGCCGCCCGGGAATTCCCAGTCCCCGGTGTCGACCCGGCGCTGGAAGAGGGCCCGGCCGTCGTCGTCCAGGGCAATGACCTGGGCGCCGGGCAGCAGCAGCAGCTGCGGGCCCACGAGCTGGCGTAGCCGCCACAGATATGAACCAACATGTCCCATGCGGCCACTGTAGCCGCGTCGGCGGGGCTAGGCGCCGACGGCCTGCTCGATGATCCCGATGCCGAAGAACAGCACGAACGCCGCGGCAACGACCCACATCAGCGGGTGGATCTCCTTCGCCCGGCCCTGGACGGACCGCACGAAGACGTAGGCGACGAAGCCCGCGCCGATGCCGTTGGCGATCGAGTACGTGAAGGGCATGAGGATGAAGGTCAGGAAGGCCGGTAGGGCGACGCCCCAGTCGGTCCAGTCGATCTTGGTGATCTGGGTGATCATCATGAACCCGACCACCACCAGCGCCGGTGCGACGGCCTCGAACGGCACCAGGTGGATCAGCGGGGTGAGGAACATGGCGGCGATGAACAGCAGGCCGGTCACGATGGACGCCAGCCCGGTGCGCGCACCCTCGCCGATGCCCGCCCCCGATTCGACGTAGATCTGGCTGGAGGACGCCGAGGCGCCGCCGCCGGCGATGGCACCGAGCGAGTCGACCAGCAGGACCCGGTCGACGTCGTAGATGTTCCCGTTCTCGTCGACGTTTCCGGCTTCGTTGGCCAGCCCGACCATGGTGCCCATGGCGTCGAAGAAGATCGACAGGAGGATGACGAAGGCCAGCAGCAGTGCCGACGTCGTGCCCAGGTGCTGGAAGGGGCCCACCACGTTGGCCTGGCCGATCAGGGACAGGTCGGGGGCGGCCCAATCGGGCATCGACGGGACCACCAGGGACCAGCCCTGGGGGTGGGCCCCGGCGCCGTCGAAGGACGGGCCGATGTGGAAGACGGCCTCGAGGATGTTGGCCAGCACGGAGGCGACGACGATGCCGATGAGGATCGCGCCCTTCACCTTGCGGATCACCAGGCCCATCGTCAGCAGCAGGCCGACGACGAACACCAGGGTCGGCCAGCCGACCAGTTCGCCGTCGAAGCCGAGCCCGACGGGCACGGTGGTCCCGGCGGCGTCGGGGATCCGGCGCACGAACCCGGCGTTGACCAGGCCGATCAGGGCGATGAACATGCCGATGCCGACCACGATCGCGGTCTTCAGGCTCTGCGGCACGGCGTTGAACACCGCGGTCCGGAAACCGGTGAGCACCAGCACCAGCATGGTCACACCGGAAATGACCACCAGGCCCATGACATCGGGCCAGGTCAGGCCCGGGTTGGTGGCGACGGTGACGGCCACGAACGCGTTCACTCCCAGCCCAGTGGCCATGGCGAACGGGTGCTTCGCCCACGCTCCCATGAGGATGGTCAGCACGCCGGCAACCAGCGCTGTCGCCGCGGCCACGCGTGCCGCACCGAGTTCGCCGCCGGTGGAGTCGGCTCCGGAGAGGATCAGCGGGTTGAGCACCACGATGTAGCTCATGGCGAAGAAGGTGGCCAGGCCGCCCCGGATCTCCCGTGAGTAGGTGGAGCCACGTTCGGTGATCTTGAAGTAGCGGTCGAGGGTGCCGAGCCCGTTTTTAGCCATGGGCAGAATCCTAGTGGGCGCCGGTGGGTTCAAACGAGCCGGAAGTGGGTAGTGTGAGGAAGAAGACCACCACGGTGGGAACTAGCCGGAAGACACCACGCCCCGACTGCCAAGGAGTGACCGACATGAGCGAAGCCAGAGTTCCACAGGAGGCCACGGCGGCGGACGGCATCGTCGTCGGCGTCGACGGCTCGGATCCGGCGCTGTGTGCCCTGGATTGGGCAGCTGCCGAGGCACGACGACGGGGTGTCCCGTTGAACATCGTCACCTCCTACACGATCCCCGTCTTCGCCGCGTCCAGCATGGATGCCGGGTACGCCACCCTGGATGACCAGGTCATCCGCGACGGCGCCCAGGAGGTCCTCGACGCGGCCCGGGAGCGGATTGGCGACATCGGCGTGGACGTGCGCCTGCGCATCGAATCGGGCGACCCGTCCGGCGTGCTGATGGAACTCAGCGAGGAGGCCGACCTCGTCGTGGTCGGCACGCGTGGCCGCGGCGGCTTCGTGGGCCGGCTGCTCGGATCGGTCAGCAGCGCCCTGCCCGCCCATGCCAAGTGCCCCACCGTCGTCGTGCCCCTCTGTGTATCGAAGCGGGCCGCCGGGGATCCTGCCGTGCGCGACGTGGTCGTGGTCGGCGTCGACGGTTCCGACCGGGCGCGGCGTGCCGTGCTGGTGGCCGCCGAACAGGCCTCGGCGCGCGGTATCCCGCTGCGCATCGTCTGCGCACTTCCGCCGGTCAGCGGATCGCTGGCCTGGATGCCCGCCACCGTCGACCAGGAGGCGCTGACCATCGATGTCCGCCGCCAGCTCACGGTGGGCTCGCGCTGGCTGGCCAGCCACTTCCCCGATCTGGCCATCGAGACCGAGGTCATCGAGGGGGCACCGATCGAGGTCCTCATCGAGGAATCAGCCAAGGCCACCCTCATGGTCACCGGTTCGCGGGGGCGCGGCGGGTTCGCCGGCATGCTGTTGGGTTCGACCTCGCAGGGCGTCCTGCACCACTCCAAGGGGCCGGTGCTCGTGGTGCCGGACTCCCCGGACCCACGGTTGGATGACCGCTCCGATTTCGACGACGCCGACGGGGCCTGAGCCTCCTCCTGCGGCCGTCGCCGGAGGGCATCACCACGAAAAGGCCCCCTTCCTCGCGGAAGGGGGCCCTTTCAGCTGGTGGGCGTTGCGGCTAGTACCGGACGCCGTAGGAGTACATGTTGTTGACCCAGCTCAACGGGGTCGTGGAGATCCCTGCGCTCGGGTTGCGGGCCTGGACGACCTGCCCGTTCCCCAGGTAGAGGGCGACGTGGTAGAACGAGGATCCGCCGTTGCTGGTGGAGAACACCAGGTCGCCGCGCTGGAGCTGGCTCAGGGGCACCTTGGTTCCGGCGGCGAAGTACTGCTGGGACGAGGTCCGCGGCAGCGAGATGCCGCTCTGGGCAAAGGCCGCGCGCACGAAGCTGGAGCAGTCGTAGGCGTCGGGGCCGTTGCCGCCGTACACGTAGTAGTTGCTGTCATCGGCCGCCGTGGCCAGGGCCCAGGCGATCGCCGATTCCTTGGAGGAGCCGGCCGACGGGCGGGAGGCCTCCTCGGCTGCCTTCTTTTTGGCGGCTTCGGCTGCGGCTTCCTTGGCGCGTTGCCGCTGGGCGGCTGCCGCGGCGGCTCGTGCGTCGGCCCGCTGCTGGGCCGCTGCGTCTGCGCGCCGTTGTGCGGCGCGTTCGGCGGCTGCGTCCTGGTTCCGTTCCTCTGCTGCCCGGGCGGCTGCCGCGACGGCCTTCTTCTGTGCCGCGGCTTCCGCCCGTGCCTGCTCCCGGGCCCGGTCGGCGGAGTCGTCCGTGGTCGGCTTCGGGGCGGCTGCGGCTGCCGGCTGCACCTCGGCGGCGGGGGTTGGCCGGGCGCTCGGCGCCTTGGCTGCCACGATCGCCGGGCGTTCCTGCTGGGGCTTCGGCCGGCTGGCCGGGGCCAGTGAGGTGGAGGCCGCTACAGCCTCGGGGACGGCCGCCGGAGCGGCGGCAACGGGAGCCTTGTCCTTCGGCTTCTCCGCGGCCGGTTCGGCGGGCTGTGCCGCCAGCTCGGCCTTCAGGCGGTCCTCGCGCTGCTGGTTTTCCAGTGCGGCGACCCGCTTGGCCTCGGCCGCCCGCTGGGTGTCCTGCAGGTAGGCGAGCTGCCCGATGAGTTCGTCGCGGAGCTTCTTCTGCTCGTCGACCCGGGTCGCATAGGTGGAGCGGGTCTGCTGGGCCGCGGTGAGTGCGTTTTCGTTGGCGTCGGCCGCGTCCGTGGCGGCCGATTCGGCGTCGGCCGCGTAGTTCTGCCAGTCGGCCCACAGTGACGCCGCCTGCTGGGCAGTGGTCAGGGTGGCGGAGCGGTTGGCGGCCAGCGTTTGCATGGTGGCTGCCTTGTAGAGGACATCGTTGTGCTCGGAGGCATTGAGCATCGAGCTGACGCCCGGGTTGATGCCGCCATTGCGGTACAGGTCGCCAGCGAGCTGGCCGACCTGCTTCTTCACGGCGTCGTAGTACTGGGTGGCCTTGTCTGCTTCGGCCCGCGCGGTGGTGGCTGCGGCGTTGCGTTCGGCCAGGACGCCGGTGGTCGTCTCGTAGGCATCCTGGTCATTGAGGGCAGCGGCCTCGGCGGCAGCCAGGTCATCGTTGGAGTCCAGGATGAGTCCCTCGAGGGAGGACACCATGGACTTGAGGGCCGCCGGGTCCTTCTTCGCGGCAGTCACTTCGGCGCGCGTCGGCAGGCTGGGGGTAGCGGGGGCCGCGGGTACGGCCGCGGGGAACGGGGTGCCGAACGCGGTGGTCCCGATGGTCGAGTCGATGGTGGCCGGAGCGGCAGATGCCGCGGCTCCGGAAATAAGCGTTCCGCCGATTAATGCAAGTGTGCACGTCGCGACGCCTAGAAGTTGCCCCTTGGCCATACTGAGTCCTCACTGCGAATGATGAACCAAACCGGATCAGAAAAAGCCGGGGAAACCAGCGTGTCGGATCACGATTCAGTTACTGCTTCACATGAGAATAGACGACGATATGTAACAGTGGCAACACGCGTCACTCCCACATCGTGAATAACATCTGTGTCATTTTGGCGTGCTTTTTCCTGCGTTTCGGGCATCCAGCCGCGGGTTGGCGCGGTCCAGGGTTTCTGCCCAGGGGCCGCGTGGTGGTGCCGGCCGGGGGTTCAAAGATTTCGGAAGGGTGACGGTCACCCCCACCCCAGGCGGTGCAACGTGTCGTCGTCGATACCGAAATGATGCGCGATCTCGTGGACGACGGTGATCTGGACTTCGGCAATGACCTCTTCGCGTGAACCGCAGGCGGCCAGTGTGTCCTCCTGGAAGATGATGATGCGGTCCGGCAGCGCCCCGGCGCCCCACCCGTCGTCGCGTTCGGTGAGGGGCACCCCCTCATAGAGTCCGAGCAGTGAAGTGCGCGGGTCCTCGCCCGGCTGTGGTTCGTAGCGGTCCTCGATGAAGACCGCGACGTTGTCCATCATGTCCAGGAGTGGTGGGGGGATGTTTCCGAGCGCGTCGGAGACGGCGGCCTCGAACTCGTCGGGGGTCATGGTGTGGCTCATGAAGGGGACTCTATCCGGGCTCACTCCCCGGGCCCCGGACACGGTTTTGCGCAGGCCATCCGGTGCCTTATAGTTGATGAGGTCGCTGCGGGACACTTGTGTTCAGCAGCCGTCCGGCCCCCATCGTCTAGCGGCCTAGGACACCGCCCTTTCACGGCGGCGGCACGGGTTCGAATCCCGTTGGGGGTACTGCAGGTCCTGATTTCGCTGGAGCGAATATCTCTGGTAAAGTTTTGGACTTGTGAAGCGAGGGTAAAACCTTGTGAACTAGGCCCTGTAGCGCAGCTGGTTAGCGCGCCGCCCTGTCACGGCGGAGGTCGCGGGTTCAAGTCCCGTCAGGGTCGCTTTGGTTTTCCGTCGCACGGAAGATCACGGTGATCATCCTAGATGATGCCAGGCTCTGTAGCTCAGTTGGTAGAGCGTTCGACTGAAAATCGAAAGGTCACCGGATCGACGCCGGTCGGAGCCACCAGCTAAAACCCCTCGGTAATCCCGGGGGGTTTTCTGCATCTGTGGAGGTCAGCCACGGAGCGGTAGGGTGGATCACAGACCGCGCTCCCAAGGAAAGGCCCCCACCATGGACCAGTCAGGGCACACACCCGCGCAACCGGCAGTGACGCCGGCGACGGGGTCCACGTCGATTTCCGACACCGCTGTCGCCAAGGTCGCCGCAACCGCTGCGCGATCCGTGGCCGGAGTGCAGTTCCTGGGCGTTGGCTCCAGCCGCGCCTTGGGTGCGCTGCGCGGGGCCGTCGGAGCCGGCGAAGGGACATCGGGGGTCTCCGCGGAGGTCGGGCAGCGCGAGGTCGCCGTCGACATCGTCCTGACAGCGGCGTACGGCATGCCGCTGCAGCAGATCGCCGACGGAGTCCGTGCCGCCGTCTATACCGCGGTCGAACAGCTCACCGGTTTGGCAGTCATCGAAGTCAATGTCGAGATCGGCGACGTACACGTTCCCGAAGTACCCGCCGGCCCGGCTCAGGCCGCGCCGGCCCCGGCGCTGCCGGAACCGCCCCAGCGCGCGCCATCCCCTCCTTCCGCCGAGTCCGCTGGCGGGTCCACCCTCGATCACGCGGAGCAACCATGAACCCCACATTCCTCGGATTGGCCGTCGCCGCAGTACTCGGCTGGGCGGCCCTGTCGCACGGCTTCGGCGGCTTCCTGCTGATGGCCATCTTCCTCGCCGTTGGGGCCTGCGTGGGCCGGATCATGGACGGCCGGCTCGACCTGCGGACGGTCCGGGACGCCCTGACCGGCAGGCGTTCATCGTCGTGAGCGCACCGATCCACGAGCCCGGGCCACGAACCCTGGCAGGCCATACGCGCGTGAGCACCCAGGCATTGACGAGCTCGGCGCGGATCATCGCCGCCGAGGTCTTCGACGTGCAGCCGTCGGATATCCGGGTCTCGCTCAACGACGAGTACGGCGCCCTGGCGCTGGGATTGAGCCTGCCGATGCCGATTTCCGCGCTGGTTTACGGGCGTACCGAGGCCGTTGATCCGCGGGGATCGGTCCTGGCCCGCGCCCGCGACGCCCGATCGGATGTACGGGAACGCTTCATCACGTTGACCGGATCGCATATCAGCCGCGTCGATGTCCGGGTGACCGGTGTGGTCCTGCGCCGAAGGAGGATGGCATGAACGACGACGAACGCCGCAAGCTCCAGTCGCACGAATTGCACAGTGCCCGGTCCACGGCCTCGATCATCGCCGCCGTGCTGGTCACTGCCATCTGCCTCTACTTCATGTTCGAGGCGGCACTGAAGTCACTCGGGCAGGACGTCTGGATCCGCTCTCCCGGCCAGTGGGGCAATTGGCTGACCGGGTTGCCGGATACCGCCAATCCGCTGGTCCTGGCCGCAGGTTCACTGGTTCTGTTGGCGCTGGGCATCTTCTTCCTGCTCCACGGCATCCTCCCGGGGCGTCGCGCACGGCACGCCATCCCCAATGACCGGGCGATCGTCATCGTCGATGACGGGGTGCTGGCATCCACGCTGGCGCGCCGTGCGCGGACGGAGGCCGGGGTGTCCCCGGAACAGGTCGTGGTGATCGTCAGCCGCAACCACGTCGACGTGCAGCTGCGGCCCACCTCGGGCATCGGCATCGATGCCGCCGTCGTCCACGGGGCCATCGAGGACGAATTGCGGGTCAACCGGATCGAACCGGTGCCCGATGTACGGGTGCAGGTTTCCGAGACCGGGGTGGTTGGACAATGAACAGGACCCCTCGCGTCACGAACAGGATCGTCCTGACGGTCCTGGGACTCGTCCTGTCCGGGCTGGGGCTGCACGGGCTGCTGCTGGTCGCAGTTCCCGCGTACGCCCAAGGCTGGCGCGGGTTCGCCGATCAAGTGGGAACCGGGTTTGCCGATCTGCTCGACGCGACCACGCTGGAGGGCCAACGGGACTCGTGGTTGTGGATCGTCATCTCCGTGGTGATGATCGCGTTGATCCTGCTGATGATCTGGTGGGTTGCCGTCCAGGGGCAGGGCAAGACCGGCATCTTCGTCCGGGAGTTCCGCGAGGAGGACACCCGCGGAATCGTCGAGTTGTCTGCGGCCGTTCCCGAGCAGGCGTTCAAGGCAGCGCTGGCGGGACGAGCGGACCTGGTCACGGTGTCCGTCACGTCCTGGACCTCGCCGCAACAGGAGGCAGGGCTGCGGATCAAGGTGCAACCCCGACTGGGGGCTGCACCGCACCGCATCGCCGAGGACCTCGCCGATCTCGTCGTCGACATGGACGGGATGCTGGGCGCCGGCGGCCCGGTGGTCATCCACCTGGCCACCGGCGCCCGGACCCGCATGTCACGCGCCGAGCGCGTGCGCTGAACTAGGCGCGGGGCAGAAGCCAGAGCGCGGCATCCGGGGCCAGCAGGCCCTGGCTGGTGACCGCGTCGACGCTGCTGGGCTGGACGATCTCCAGATGGTCCGGGACCACCACCGGTTCGGTGCCCATGTTGGCCAGTATCTGCAGTTCCCCGTTGGTGTAGGCCAGCACGCCCTGCGCGGGGTCGTTCTGCGGCGCCCACTCCAGGCGCCCGCGTCCGAGCTCGCGTTCCGCGCGCAGCGCCAGCATCGAGCGGTAGAGCTCGAAAGCCGATCCGGCCACGCCCACTTGCTGGTCGGCCGCGTACCGCGAATAGCTTTCCGGCTGGGGCAACCAGGGGCTGGCGCCAGCGGTGGCCGGGGCATCGCCGTCGTCCACTGTTCGGGAGAATCCGAGTCCCGGGGTTCCGGCGGCCCACGGCAGGGGGATGCGGCAGCCGTCGCGGCCGCGCTCGACCCCGTTGGTCCGGAAGAAGCTCGGGTCCTGGCGGTACTCGTCCGGCAGGGTGGTGTGCTCGGGGAGCGTCAGCTCGTCGCCCTGGTAGATGTAGGAGGAACCCGGCAGGGCCAGCATGACCATGGCGGCGGCGCGGCCACGCGCGGCGCCGAGCGCCTCATCGGGCTGTTCGTCCTGTGCGGCGATGCCCTTGGGGAACGTCGTGGGGTCGGCGAGTCCGAAGCGCGAGCAGTGGCGGACGGTGTCGTGGTTGGAGAGCACCCACGTGGGAGGCGCGCCGACGGCGGCAGCTGCGGCCAGGGTCTCGGTGACGTTCTCGACGATGTTCTGCGCGTTCCAACCGGCCAACAGGAACCCGAAGTTGAAGGCCTGCTGCATTTCCCCGGCCCGGACATAGCGGAAGATGCGTTCCATGGGCTCGACCCACGCCTCGGCGACCATCATCCGGTCGCCGTCGTATTCGGCCAGTACCGCGTTCCACTCCTCGTAGATCGCGTGCACGCCCTCCTGGTCGAAGTAGGGCGGGGTTTCCTTGACGGCCGGCTGTTCGGTGCCCTGCACCATGCTGACCTTTTCCGACCAGTCCGGCAGGCCCTCGGCCTTGATCATGCCGTGGGCGACATCGACGCGGAACCCGTCGACCCCTCGATCGAGCCAGAAGCGCAGCACATCACGCATCTCGGCGTGGACGTCGTCGTTGTCCCAGTTCAGGTCCGGCTGCTTCACGTCGAAGAGATGCAGGTACCACTGGCCGGGAGTGCCGTCGGCGTTCACCGTGCGCGTCCAGGCCGGGCCGCCGAAGAGCGACTGCCAGTTGTTCGGCTCCTGGTCGCCGTTGGCGCCCTTCCCGTCGCGGAAGATGTACCGGTCGCGCTCGGCGGACTCGGGGGCAGCTGCGAGGGCTTCCTGGAACCACACGTGCTCATCCGAGGTGTGGTTGGGCACGAGGTCCACGATGATCCGGATGTCCTGCGCGTGGGCGCGGGCGAGCATGTCGTCGAAATCGTCGAGGGTGCCGAACAGGGGATCGATCTGCCGGTAGTCGGCGACGTCGTAGCCGGCATCGGCCTGCGGTGACTTGTAGAACGGCGAGAGCCAGACGGCGTCGACACCCAGGTTCTTCAGGTAGTCGAGTTTGGAGGCCACACCCCGCAGATCACCCATGCCGTCGGCGTCCGCGTCGGCGAACGAGCGCGGATACACCTGGTAGATGACAGCATCCTGCCACCAGGGGATGTGCTGGGCGTGCTGGGGCATGGGGACTCCTCGGGGGACGTGGAACGGGCCGTTGTCTCAGTGAGACATGATCGGCACCAGCCTAGTGCAAGCGTTTGCCCCCGAGGGCCGACAAGTCGAGCAGCGCGTCGTTCCGTCTGCGCGTCCCCGCCATCTGGGCCGCAGGACCTATTTCATGTGTCGAGTGGAAAGCCCGGACATGGCCTAGAGCATGACGGGATTCCGTCCGAAAACCGTGGCTTGGATGCGGTCCTCAATCTGCAGGAATACCGATATCGATGCTACTGGGGCGAAGAAAGCTGCCTCATCCTCGTGGAAGAGGCGTTGGTGCCCAGTCGACCCTCCGTTGAAATAGGTGATGTCCTCCGGCTCTGAATCGACGCCGGTGCTCGTCAGGGTCCACGAGAACCACGGCTCGGTCCACAGGCCACGCATCGCTTCGTTCGCCCCCTCTGGGGGAGTCTTGTCGCCGCGCCATCCGCGTGCCAGATCATCGAGGGGGAGCGGGTCGGGCTGTAGCTGGAGGTTCCACGCTGGTTGTAGGCCAACCCAACGCGACATCAGGGTCGAGAGCATGGTCAAGGGGACCAACTTGAGGTTGAAGTGTTCATTCGAGGGTCGCGGGATGGGTTCACCGTCTAGATGGCGGTGATATCCGGGCTCGACGAGTAGGAGTGCGGTGGGCCCATATGTCCAGGCTTGGAACCAGCAATCTCCGCCGGTGTCGAAGCCGGTGATGCGGTACGAGGACTGCGGATCGGTCAAATGGGCGCCAACTGTCTCGCCCACGTCGGTGAGTCTGGTTCCCTCGACGAGCTCGAGTTCCTCGAGCTCTTTGAGTTGCTCGGCGTGTTCCGACTTATTCAATGCTCCGAGGCGAAGGCCATCAGAGAGCGCGATAAGGGTGTCGATGGTCCGACCATGTACCCAGACGCCGTCGAATTCGAACGGTTGGGCGCCAGCGAGACCAGCTATTTTCTCGACGTCGTGCCCAAACGCTGCCGAAGCCACGGGGTCCAGTGCGCCCGACGGCATGGCGGCCGGCTCACTCGCACCGTGGTGTTCCAGCTCTTGCTGGTTCAACTGCACGGTGGCAGCAATGTGGCTGAGTAGTGGTCCAATGGTCTGCCAGTGGTTCACGGCGGAAGTCGCGGTCACCTGCACGGCAAGGCCTGCTTCGATGAACAAGAATTCCGTGCTCATCAAGCTCAGGCCGCGGCTGGGGGAAAGCTGCGTGTAGGCGACGGAACGTCCGCTCAAGGCCTCGGCAGAAGTCAGCTCCACTCCGGCCTCCAGCCCCGGGGTACGGGTCCATCCGCGGATGTCGACGAACTGTGGGGCCGCAGTTCCCTCGGTGACCCCATCGACGACTCGAGCCATGAAATCGGCGATGCTGCCGTCGAAGGGGTTCGTGGTGACCACGATGGTGGGGGCGAAGGATTCCCCGGGTGATGGCAGGTAGGCCAGCAACTCGTACTCGGATCGTTCCGGACCAACCGTCCACTCCGGGGGCAGATCCAGGCTGATGGTTCCTGTCCGACCTCTTGCGATGGTCATGCGTGACGATCCTCCTCGTGGTTGGAAGTGTCCGGGCTACTGGTTCCAGACTGACTGCTCAGGACGGCCGCGCACCGTTCGATGTCCTTGAGCTTCTTGGTTTTTGATTTCGAATCCCGTTGTTGGTCTACGGCGCTGATTTCACTCTCGGTCCACGGATTCGTCTGGCGCGTGCCACCGGCCTTTCCCCACCTGCGGTACCAGCGGGGGCTCAGCCATAAGGGCCACCAAAAGAAGGAGAGGATCACGAAAGCCCAAGGAACGAAGAAGAAGTCCCAAATCCTTTGGCGGAGTTCTTCCCATCCGAGTAGTTCGGCGGGCAAGGAGAGCGCAGCGATCCACAGGGAGACGGCGACGGCAGCGAACATGAATGGCCAGACGTTGCGCGCCGAGATCTGGAAAGGGATGCCGGGCGAGAGAACCCAACTGCGCCATCTTCCGTTGAGCGCCCTCCGTGCGATGGCCGTTGGCACCCAACAGAGCGAGAGGATGACAATGACGAAGACCCAGTAGAACGGGTCGTACAGCAAGTAAGCGTGGTTGTCGTCAAACATCGTCGATTCCTTCCGGTGCTAGATGTCCACTCGAGCCTACTAGCCCCATCCGAAGACTTTGCCCACTACACCCTTGACGACCGTCTTGCCAGCGTCGGCAACGCCAGCACCGACGTTCTTGCCAATATTCTTCACGGCGTCCTTCGTGTCCTCCAGCGCTTTGGTGGCACCGCCCTGGCGCCAGTCGTTCATGAATTCCCCGACGCCCTTGCCGATCTTTCCGCCGACCCATTCCCCGGCCAGCCCGCCGACGAATCCGCCTACGGCAGCACCGACGCCGGGGATGGGGATCAGCGCCTGCCCTGCGGCGGCGCCAATGGCGCGCCCCGCGACTCCGCCAGCGACCTTCCCGACGGTTTCTGCGGTGCCCTCCACGGCGGCCGATTTGCCGGCTTCCTTGCGAAGGTCAGCCATCGAGGCATCCGGATTAGCGCGCTGGGCTTCCTCGAGGTTGCGTGTATAGGAATCCACGTAGGTCGAACCCACGTCGATGATCCCCCCGGCGGGGCCTGCCAATTTGCCGATCTTGCTCTTGCCGAGCTTGTCCAGACCCTTTTTTGCTTTATCGAACTTCTTTAGGGTGTCATCGAGTTTCCCTGACTTGCGCCACCCTGTCAGGTAGCCGCTAACTTTCGTTTTCCCATGGCTATTGGAATCCCACCCGATACGGCGGTGGTTCTTGTTCTCGAAGCTGCGTCGGTTCTGGCCGATCGTGTTGGAGAGCTTATTTCGAACGCCTGCGGGCAGCATCATGAGCAGGCCGGGACGGGCGATGATATCTCCCCATGCCTTGGCATCATCGGTAAACTTGAGGTATTTGCTGTCCATCAAATTGACGAGTGCTTTTTTGTTCCGGTTGAAGAAGTTTTCAGCGTCCCCGCCGAGCTTCCCGTCAATGAGGAATTTCTTCAGCGTTGGATTGCCGTCGAAGGCGAACTCCGAGAGGGACTTTTCCTTGATATCCCAAGAGAACCCGATGCGCCCGCGCTTGTTGACGTCAAGGCTGGCCGCCCGGTCGACGTTCGTGTTGACCATGTTGTAGGAGTTCTTGAAAGCGCCAATCGTCTTGGCGGTCTTGTCTGCAGCGTTGGCGTATGGGTCCACCGCCACCGGGTTGGCTGCCTTGATTGCATCAACGCACGTTGTGACGTAGCCGTCGTAGTCGGTTTTGGCAGTTTTCAGCAACCCCATGAGGCGGTTGAATTCTGCTGTAGTTCGGGTGGTGGGGAGCGTCTCGCCATCGTCCTGCGCAGTGGCCTTCTGCTCATCGGAGTAGGTAGTCGCCGGTAGGGCGTTGAGGTTTTCGACATCCGTCTTGAGAGTTGAATAGCGGGTCTTGAACGACTCGAGGCTTTCCGCGAAAGCATCGGTTGCGGCCGTAACATCGTTGATGCCCAGCACTACGGCCTCGGCGAGTGGAAGGATTTCCTTGACGAAGGCGTTGTTCACGGTTGCATCGTGCGGGTAGGTCGCGGCCTCCGCGAGCTTGTTCCACTGGGTGGTCGTATGGGTATACGTCGTATCAATTTTGGTGCCCGTGGCCTTGAAGGTCTTCCCAGAGGAGCGGATCTCTTCTGCACTGGGCAGCTTTTCGGGCAGGTAATTCGTGAAGTTGATGAACGAGACTGTCACGCCTTCAGGTGTACTCACCAGTCATGCCCTCCGTCTTCTGAGTTGTTGCTGTTATTGCCGCCATGCGAGTTTTCCGCGGAGGTGGAAGAAGAGGAGGACGAGGGTACATTCGGGTCGTACGCCGGGGTGTCGTCAATTCGTTCAGTGGCCTTCGTGATGTTATCGCGTCTAGTCTTGTTGGCGGAATCTTCCATGTCACCGTCGGCTTCGACGAAGGTGGAGATGATCGTATCCGCAGCGTTCAACAAGTTCTTGCCGTGATTGATGAGAGTCGCGGTCCACGGCTTCAGGAACCCTGAGAAGTTCTCCTTGAGGGCGTCGTTGATCTTGCTTTCCTCCACGGCATCGGCAAGTCCCTCGCCGGCTTCTTCGATCAGCCCTTCGTGGCCGTATAGGTCGTCGAATTCACCGCGGGCACCGGAGACTGCGCCTCGGGCCGACGCGACATCAATATTGTATTTGGTCATCATCTACCTCCTCGATAAAAGAGCCTAGATGACCGCAAGAGTTCGCGCGATGGGGAGAACTCCCCATGGGCGCTTCGAAGGAGCTGCGATCAGTTCGCGCGCGCCAGCTGGCGAACTTTCAACCAGCGGGTTGTCAGGCGGCGGTAGGCAGCGGCTGCGCCGAGCATGTCCTGCTCGGCTAGTGACTCGATGCCGAGCTTGAGGTCCTGGGACGACTCGTCGGGCCAAACGCGTTCGGCCACGGGGCCGTAGTCCAGCTCGATGATTGAGTCTTCGTGGAAGAGGCCGATCCACTCGCCGAGTGAGGTGAGTTCGTCCAGGATGTCGAGCTCGGGGGCGTGGATGGCCAACGAGGCCGCCGCGAACCGGGCCCGTTCCATGACCTGTACCGCCGGTGCGCTCAATCTGACCGTGAGCAGGCGGGTTCCGTCCTCCTCGATCTCGCAATGGTCCTCCTCTGTCAGGAGGACGAACCATCCCATGGGGATGCCCCAGGTGGCGCTGCGCGTGTGCAGCGAGGCCACGGCCTCGGCGAAGGCCTCGTGCCCGATCCGTTCGGCGTTCGCACTCCGGGAGGCGTCGGGGACGAGCAGTTCGAGCAGCGCCGGGCGCATGGTGGAATCGAGCTGCTCGGCGGCCAGGGTCGAGCGCGTGGGCAGCTGGTCCGGGCAGTAATAGGGGGCGGTCAGGCCATCGGCGCCCGGGTAGTGCAGCTCACGGTAGCGTTCGGCCTGCTCGTGGGGGAAGGGGTCGGTGATGCCGCGGGTGAGGCGACCGAGGGTATCCTCCGCCGAGCGTTCCTCGAATTCCGTCCTGCCCATACCGCGCTGCGCGGAAATGGCCAGCTGGGCATCGTCGTCGTACGCGCGCAGCGGTTCGAAGACGCGCAGGTACGACGTCGGCGGTAGCCGGCGGCGTGCGCTGGTTCCGCGTGAGGCCATCTAGCCGAGCTCCACGACCACAGGCGCGTGGTCGGAGGCGCCCTTGCCCTTGCGTTCCTCGCGGTCGATCCACGCCGTCTCGACACGTGCGGCAAGCGCTGGCGAGGCCAGCGTGAAGTCGATGCGCATGCCCTCCTTCTTCGGGAAGCGCAATTGCGTGTAGTCCCAGTAGGTGTAGACGCCGGGGCCGGGGGTGTGGGGGCGGACGACGTCGGCGAACCCTGCGTCGACGAAATCCTGGAAGGCCGCACGCTCGGGAGCGGAGACGTGGGTCATCTCGTTTTCGACGAAGAAGTCGATGTCCCAGACATCCTCATCGCGGGGGGCGATGTTCCAATCGCCCATCAGGGCGATCTGCGCCGTGGGGTCTTCGGCGAGCCAGCCGGCGGCATTTTCGCGCAGCTGGTCCAGCCACTGGAGTTTGTAGGGCATGTGTTCGTCCTGCAGGCCGCGTCCATTGGGGACGTAGAGGCTCCAGATGCGTACTCCGCCGCAGGTGGCGCCGATGGCGCGGGCTTCCTGGACGGGATCCTTTCCGCCCTTGCCGAAGGCCGGCTGTTCGGCAAAGGTGCGCTCGACATCCTCGAGCCCGACGCGGGAGGCGATGGCGACGCCATTCCACTGGCTGAAGCCGAAGTGGGCGACCTCGTAGTCATTGTTCTCGAATAGTTCCCAGGGGAAGTTCTCGTCCTTGCACTTCGTCTCCTGGATCGCCAGGACGTCGACGTCGGTACGGCGCAGCCAGTCTTCCACGCGGTCGGCGCGGGCTCGGAGGGAGTTCACGTTCCAGGTTGCAATCTTCACGTCCCCAACCTATCAACCCGCGGGCGGCCGGTGGCGAGCCCTTGACGGGAGACCGCCAGGGTGCTCTAGTTAGTTACATGAGTAATGAACCAATGAAGGTCGGTGAAAGCCGTGGATGATTCGAAACCGATCTTCATTCAACTGGCAGAGGAGATCGAGGGGCGCATCCTCGATGGCACCTATCCGGAGGAAACGCAGGTTCCCTCGACGAATGAATTCGCGGCGTTCATGCGCATCAATCCGGCGACCGCCGGAAAGGGACTGAATCGGCTGGTCGATGCGGGAGTCCTGTACAAACGAAGGGGAATCGGGATGTTTGTTGCCACCGGCGCGCGCGCCACCCTCACAGCGACACGGCGTGAGGCCTTCGGAGACCAGTTTGTGAACCCGTTGCTGCATGAGGCGGACCGTCTCGGCATCGACGCCGACGAACTCATTGCGATGATTGGCCAACGCGCCGTCTTCGCTGGACAAGCTTGAGGCAGGACGAGATGAACTTCGCAATCGAAACCCGGTCGCTGACCAAGAAATACGGCACCACCACAGTGCTCGATGACCTCACGATCGGCATCGAGAAGAACACCATTTGCGGGCTGTTGGGCCGCAATGGCGCCGGCAAGACCACGCTGATGTCGATCCTGGCAGGGCAGGAACTCAAGACCTCTGGACAAGCCAGGGTCCTCGGGGACGATCCGTTCGAGAACGCGCAGGTGCTCGCGCAATTGAGCTTCGCGCGGGAGAACCAGAAGTACCCGGAGGAGTTCAAGGTCGCACACGTGCTGCGGGCCGCCGTCTGGTTCTATGCCGGTTGGGACGCCGATCTCGCCCGACGCCTGGTCGGTGAATTCCGCCTGCCCCTGAAGACGCCGATCAAGAAACTTTCGCGGGGACAACTCTCCGCCGTGGCGATTGTCGTCGGGCTCGCCTCCCGGGCGCCCGTGACCTTCTTCGACGAGCCGTACCTGGGCCTGGACGCCACTGCCCGCGGTATCTTCTATGACCTGCTGCTTGAGGACTACATGGAGCACCCGCGCACCATTCTCATGTCGACGCACCTCATCGACGAGGCCGCCAACCTGCTGGAGCACGTCGTCGTCCTCCAGGACGGGCGGAAGGTGCTGGATTCCTCTGTCGAGGAGGCCACAGGTTCCGCCTTCACGCTGTCCGGGACGGCCGGGGCCGTGGAAGCCGCCGTAGGTGATCGACACATCCTGCGCAGCCAGGCCCTGGGCGGTCTGCGGTCGGTCACCCTCGCCGGAGCTCCCGATGAGGCGACGCGCTCCACCGCGAAGGCAGCCGGTCTGGAAGTCGGCCCCGTCTCGCTCCAGGAACTCGTCGCCGCCTACGGACTGCTCGAGAGCGGCGAGGCATCCATTGCCGCCACCGGCTCCCCATCACAGACCCAGCACCAGGCCGAGGAGGCCCTCCGATGAGCACGAGCCAGCTATCCACGCCCCTTCCTGCCGATCGGCCCGAACATCGGCCAGCCGGGCCCCTGATGAAGGTCGTCCGCCTGCACTTTGCCGACCCCATGCGGTTGCTGGGTGTGCCGATGACGATCTTCGCCACGACCACCGCGGTCTGTGTGGCCATCATGCTCCTGGTCCGGGCCTTCGTCCCCGGGGATCCCACGGAGATCAGCGAGGGGTTCCGCTACAACCAAGCGCCCCTGTGGTGCTTCGGCGGGTATTTTGTCAGCGTCGGGGCCATGGCCTATGCGCGGACCATGCCGTTTGCGATGGGCATGGGGGCGACACGTCGCCAGTACTGGACCGGTACCGCCATCGCCCTGACCCTCGAGTCGGTCTACGTCGGGGCGGCCATGACCGTATTCCTCGCCCTGGAGAAGGTAACGGGCCATTGGTTCACCGGTACCCACATGTTCGACGTGTACGTCATGGGCAACGGCAGCTTCCCCGACATCTTCCTCATGGGCTTCGGGATCAGCATGCTGACCCTCTTCGTCGGAACGATGTTCGCCTCCGTGTTCGTGCGATGGAACCAGAAGGGGGTGCTTCTGGTGGTCTTCGGCATCGTCGCCGTGATGCTGCTGATCGCCTGGGCGTTGCTGAGCCTGGGAGTGGACGTGGTCTCGTTCTTCAGCGTCGATATTGTCGCCAGGATCGCCGTCGTCCTGATCGTGCTCGGCCTCCTGAGCGCCGCCGGCAGCTGGCTGGTCTTGCGCCGGTCCCCGGTGGGCCGGTAGCCGGAGACCCGGTGATCGGCAGTTCGGCTATTCCCCGCCGGTGATGTGGGCCGGGGAGCGCCGGGACGGGGCGGGTGTCGAGCTCGCACGAGGTGGCCGCCCCACGGGGGCGGCCGCGGTGGTCCACCGGCACCGGACCTCCCTAGAAATTCAAAGGGTGTCCGAGTAGCTTGGAGTTCGGGTGGCCTGGACCGCGGCCGGAGTGCCGGGTCCTGGCCAACGAACCGCCACCCGGAAGGACATTCCATGAACGACGCCCCCACCGAACCCGAGGTCCTGTTCGAGGTCCGCGGAACCCTGGGCATCATCACCCTGAACCGTCCCCGCTCCGTCAATGCCCTCACCCACGGCATGGTCGAGGCCATGTACACCCAGCTCAGGCGGTGGCAGGACGACGACGCAGTGGTGAGCGTCCTGTTGACCGGTGCCGGTGAGCGCGGGTTGTGCGCTGGCGGCGACATCGTCGCCATCTACCGTGACATCCCCGGCGGAGGAACGGCCACTGCCGCCTTCTGGCGGGCCGAGTACCGGCTCAACGCCCTGATCGCCAGCTATCCGAAACCGTACGTCGCCTTCATGGACGGATTGGTCCTCGGTGGCGGGGTCGGCGTCGCGGCCCACGGAAGCCACCGGATCGTCACCGAACGGACCCGCACCGGAATGCCCGAAACGACCATCGGATTCGTTCCCGACGTGGGCGGGCTCTACCTGCTGGCCCGTGCGCCGGGGGAATCTGGAACCCATGCCGCGTTGACCAGCGCGCACCTGGATGCCGCCGACGCCCTGCACCTCGGGCTGGCAGACACCTACGTGGATTCCGGCTCCCTGCCGGCATTGGCAACTGCCCTGGAAACGGCGGCCCACCCGGACGACGTTGAAGCCGCCATCACGCAGGTCGCCCTCCCGGCCCCCGTTTCCGGCCTGGCCGACGACTGCGGCGCCATGGGCAAGGACTACGCCGGGGATTCCATCGAACGGATCCTCGGCAGGTTGCGCACGCGCGGCGGGTCGGCAGCCGAGGCCGCGGAGACGATCGCCGCCAAATCCCCCACCGCGGTGAAGACCACCCTGGCTGCGCTGCGGCGGGCCGCGGATCTGGGCAGCCTGGAGGACGCGCTCGACCAGGACTATCGGGTGGGGGTGCGCATGCTCGCCTCCCATGATTTCCTCGAGGGCATCCGCGCCCAGGTCATCGACAAGGACCGCCGTCCGCGTTGGAGCCCGGCGACCCTGGACCAGATCAGTCCCCAGGTGATCCGCGACTACTTCGAACCGCTCGAGCCCGACGAACACGGTGGAGAACTCGGCCTGGCGGACGACGTCAAGGAGCGTGCCTGATGGACTCCGGAACCATCGCCTTCCTGGGCTTGGGCCACATGGGACTGCCGATGGCAGGAAACCTCGTCGCCGCCGGCTACTCAGTGCGTGGCTTCGACGTCGTCCCGGCGGCCGTCGAAGCAGCCCAAGCCGCGGGCATACCCACCGCCGCGTCAGCGCTTGAGGCGGTGAAAGGCGCCCACGTGGTGCTGACCATGTTCCCCGGCGGGCAGCAGCTGTTGGACGCCTACCGCGGTGTCGACGGTCCGGGTCTGCTCGACGTTGCCGGCCCGGGCACCATGTTCCTGGATTGCTCCACCATCAATGTCGACGAGGCCCGCGAAGCCGCAGGGCTGGTGGTGGAGGCAGGGCACCGCAGCGTCGATGCGCCGGTGTCCGGCGGCGTCGTCGGAGCCGAGGCCGGAACGCTGACGTTCATGATCGGCGCCCTGGCCGAGGACCTCGAGGCGGTCCGACCCCTGCTGGAGGTCATGGGCGGCAAACTCGTCCACTGCGGGGACCACGGCGCCGGCCAGGCGGCCAAGGTCTGCAACAACATGATCCTGGGCGTGAGCATGATCGCCGCTTCCGAGGCCTTCGTGCTCGGAGAGAAGCTGGGCCTGACCCATCAGGCCCTCTACGACGTGGTCTCCACTGCCTCCGGACAATGCTGGGCCGTGACCACCAATTGCCCCGTGCCCGGCCCCGTGCCGGCCAGCCCCGCGAACCGTGACTACCAACCCGGATTTGCCGGTGCGCTGATGGCCAAGGACCTGGGATTGGCGATGAACGCGATCGAAAGCACCGGCGTCGCCGCCGAATTGGGGCCGATGGCCGCCCGGATCTATGAACGATTCCGCGATGAGGGAGGTGCCGGTCGCGACTTCTCCGGCATCATCACCGATATCCGGGACCGCTCCGCGGGCGTCGACTGAAAGGTCCCCCTGCGGGGCGTGTCAGTCCGGTGGCTCGATCGTGAAATCCCCTGCCTGTTGGCGGAAACGGCCGAGGATCCCGATCAGTGCCGTGATGTCCTCCGCGGGGAAGCCCGGAGCCGAGAACACCGCGGAATTCAATTCCGCCGTGGACCGCTCGGCGACATCTCGGCCCCGGTCGGTGAGCGAGACGAGCGTGGTCCGCCCGTCCGTTGGGTGGGGGCTGCGCTGGACGAACCCCGCACGTTCGAGCCGGTCCACGGCATTCGTCACCGACGTCGGGTGGACCTGGAGCAGTGCGCTGACCTTGACCATCGGCAGCGAGCCGGTCCGCGAGAAGCCGAGCAGGGCCAACAACTCGTAGCGGGCGAACGTCAGCCCCAACGGCTTGACGACCGCCTCGCAGCGCTGCAGCAGGATCTGCTGGGCGCGCATGATCGCCGTGATCGCCGCCATGGGCGCCGCCTCGGCCGTCCACCCCTGGTCCTCCCAGTTGCGTTGGGCCGCGGCAATCGGGTCGAAGGGCAACGCCGTGCTCATCCGCGGCTCTTGAGGTTCGGGAAGTCGGTGTCCGCATACTCCACGCCCTGCCCTGCGGGCGGGGTGCCACCGTGGCGGTGCTCCTCGTTGCGCCGCAGCTCGACCCGGCGGATCTTGCCCGAAATCGTCTTGGGCAGCTCGGCGAACTCCAGCCGACGGATGCGCTTGAAGGCCGGCAGGTGCTCGCGGCAGTACCCCAGGATGTCCTCAGCGGTCGACGCGTCCGCGGCGTGGCCCGCGGCAAGAACGACATAGGCCTTGGGCACGTTGAGCTTCAGCGGCTCCGGTGAGGGCACGACGGCGGCCTCCGCCACCGAGGGATGCTCGATGAGCACCGACTCGAGTTCGAAGGGGCTCAGCCGGTAGTCGCTGGACTTGAACACGTCGTCGTCCCGGCCGACATAGGTGATGATCCCGCGTTCGTCCCGTTCGGCGACGTCGCCGGTGTGGTAGTAGCCGTCGCGGAAGGCGGTGGCCGTCTTCTCCGGGTCGCCATAGTAGGACTTCATCAGCCCCAGGGGACGTGGATCCAGACGCAGGCAGATCTCGCCGAGATCTCCCTCCTCGCCGGTGGCGGGATCGAGCAGCACGACGTCGTAGCCGGGCAGGGGGAGGCCCATGGCACCGATCTTCACGGGCTGGCCCGGGGTGTTGGCGATCTGCACGGTGGTTTCGGTCTGCCCGAACCCGTCGCGGATCTGCTGGCCCCAGGCCCGGTACACCTGGTCGATGACCTCGGCGTTGAGCGGCTCGCCCGCGGAGACCACCTTGGTGGGCGGGGTCTTCAACCGGGACAGGTCGGCCTGGATCAGCAGCCGCCACACGGTAGGAGGGGCGCAGAAGCTGGTGACCTTCTCCGCTTCCATCTGGTCCATCAGCGCGGCCGGGTCGAACCGGTCGTAGTTGTAGATGAACACGGTGGCCTCGGCGATCCACGGGGTGAACACGTTGGACCAGGCATGTTTGGCCCAGCCCGGTGAGGCGACGTTCAGGTGCACGTCCCCGGGGCCCAGCCCAATCCAGTACATGGTGGAGAGGTGTCCGACCGGGTAGGAGGTATGGGTGTGCTCGACGAGCTTGGCCTTCGAGGTGGTGCCCGAGGTGAAGTAGAGCAGCAGGGTCTCATCTCCGGGCGTCGGCCCGTCCGGGGTGAAGTCCGTGGCGGACGCGCCGGAAGCGGCATAGGAGAGCACCGCCGTCGTGCCCTGGACCAGGGCGGTGGGCGCATCGCCGACCGCGACGAGCCGGTAGTCGCCGGGGACGTCGGCGAATTTGGCCAGATCGCCGGTGCCGGCGATGGCCCAGGAGGCGCCGCCGCGCTCGACGCGGTCGGCCAGGTCGGCCGGGCCCATCTGTGTGGTGGTGGGGATCATGACGATGCCCAGCTTGATGCCGGCGAGCATGATCTCCCACAACTCGACCTGGTTGCCGAGCATGAGGATGGCCTTGTCGCCGCGGGCGAAGCCGGACTCGCGCATCCAGTTGGCCACCTGGTTGGAGCGGGCGGAGAGCTCGGCCCAGGTGCGGCGGGTGGATGACCCGTCTTGCTCGACGATGATCAGGGCAGGGGTGTCGGCCCGTTCGGGTGTGGCGGCCACGGCGTCGAACCAGTCCAGGCCGAAATTGAATTCCGTGAACACCGGCCAGCGGAATTCCTCGCGGGCCCGGGCATGGTCGCCCCTCAGGGAGACGAGATGGTCGCGGGCTGCGCGGAAGTCGTCGGTGACTGACATTTTTCACCTTTCATCGGGGCACCGGGCCGACCCCGGCGAGGTGTTTCCCCGAATATACGTGGACATCCTAGTGTTTGGAAGACCCGTTTCCTCCGTGACGTCAGCCGGCGGGGGTCCTCCACCACTCGTCCATCAGCGTCACCGGGGTGGCGCGCTTGTGGCGGCTGCGCAGGAACCGGGTCTCGATGGCCTCGGCAACGGCTTCCGGGACGGAGCGACCCTCGAGGTAGTCGTCGATGTCGTCGTACGCCAGGCCGAGCTCGTCCTCATCGGTGCGCAGCGGCGTGCCGTCCAGCAGGTCAGCGGTGGGCGGTTTGGACCACAGGCGTTGCGGTGCGCCGAGATGGCGCAGCAGCTGGCGGTTCTGCCGCTTGTCCAGCCCGTAGAGCGGCAGGATATCTGCCCCGCCATCGCCGAACTTCGTGAAGAAACCGGAGACCGATTCGGCAGCGTGGTCCGTGCCGATGACCAGGTGGTTGCGCTCGCCGGCCAGGGCGTACTGGGCGGTCATGCGCAGCCGGGCCTTGGTGTTGCCCTTGTTGAAGTCGCTGATCGCGGCCCCGGTGGTCCGCGAGTATTCGGTGGCCAGCGCGTCGACCGCCGGCTTGATGTCGTAGGTCCAGGAGGTCTTCGGTGCAATGAACTCCATGGCGGCGGCGGCATCGTCCTCGTCCGCCTGGACGCCGTAGGGCAGCCGGACGGCCACGAAGTCCACGTCGAGGCCGTCGGTGGCTGCCTCCTCGACGGTCAGCTGCGCCAGCCGCCCGGCCAGGGTCGAATCGAGCCCGCCGGAGATGCCCAGGACGAACCCGTTGGTGCCGGTCGCGGCCAGGTAATCGCGCAGGAAGGAGACACGACGTTCCACCTCCACTGCCGGGTTGATGGTCGGCTTCACGCCCATGTCGCTGATGATCCGTGCCTGCAATTCGCGCATCCCTCCACAGTAGTACCCGGCTCGACGGCACGCTGTGACGCGGTGCTGGTGCATTTCGGGGCCCCGATGGTGAATAGTAGGGGGCAGCAAGCAGGAATCACCTGGCGTGAGGAAGCGTTCATGGAGCCCATCCATCCGGAGCACCCCGCTCCGGACCATGTGCTGGTCCACCTCAGCGACACCCACCTACGGGGTGGTGGCGCGCTGCTGGCCGGATCATTGGACAGCATCGAGCGGCTGCGTGCCCTGGTGGCCCGGCTCGAGGCCTCGGGTGAACAACCCGACGCGCTGGTCATCACCGGCGACCTGGCGGACAAGGGGGAACCCGATGCCTATGCGACGCTGCGCTCGATCATCGAACCAGCCGCTGCACGCCTGAAGACACGGGTCATCTGGGCGGCCGGCAACCATGACGACCGGTCGACGCTGCGGACGGAGCTACTGGGGGAACCGGCCGGTACCGAACCCCTGGATCGCGTGACGTGGGTGGGTGGACTGCGGATCATCACCCTGGACACGACGGTCCCGGGAAGCCATCACGGCGAGGTCGACGCGGACCAGCTGCAGTGGCTCCGCGGCGAGCTGGCCACCCCGGCACCTGATGGGACGATCCTGGCCATGCACCATCCGCCGGTGGCCTGCATCCAACCGCTGGCGATCCTGGTGGAGTTACGCGGGCAAGCGGCGCTCGCCGAGGTGCTGCAGGGCACCGATGTGCGCACCATCCTGGCCGGACACCTGCACTACTCGACCTTCGGCACCTTCGTCGGCATCCCCGTATCGGTGGCCTCGGCCACCTGCTACACGCAGGATTTGGCGGCCGGCGTGGACCCCGGGCTCGGGATCCGCGGGACCCGGGGCCGCGACGACGCCCAGGCCTACAACCTGGTCCACGTCCTTCCCGGGAGCATCGTGCATTCCGTGGTCCCGGCAGCCGGTGGGGACAGCGTCGGCGAGGTGGTGGCGCCGGACCGGGTGGCGGCGATCCTCCGCCAGAACGGCATCGACCCGGCGGCCGTCAGTCGGCGTGGGGGCCGGCCGCTGGACGTTCCCACGGGGCGGCGATCGGGAAGTAACCCTGCAGGAACCCGGTGACCACTTCCTGCCGTTCCCGGGCCGGCACCTCCGGGAAGCTGCCGTCATTGAGGCAGAAGAAGTCCTGGTTGCGCTTCTTCAGCAGTTTGCGCAGTGAATCGAGGCCGTCATACATCGTGGTGTCCACGTACTTGACCTTGGCCTTCTCCTTGGTCACCGCGCGGCCGGTCAACAGCGCGTAGTAGTGGTACAGCGAGTTGGTGACCGAGATGTTGTCCTTCGCACGGAACCGGCTCGCCGCCGTGGCCGCGAACTCGGCGGGGAACACCTCCTCCAGCTCCCGCAGCACGCTGCGCCGCAGCGGTGCCGCGGTGTGTTCCAGGTGCCGTGTGGTGATCCGTCCGAACCGGTCGTTGAGCAGCCGGCGGTTCACGCGGGCGGAGTTCTCGAAGCCGGAGCGGTCCAGATGGTTGTCACCGAGGCCGATGCGGGTCCCCGCCTCGATGAACTTGGTGATCCCGCCGGGGGAGAAGAACATGTCTGGCCCCAGGGGGCGGCCGAAGAACATGTCATCGTTCGAGTACAGGAAGTGCTCGGACAAGCCATCGATGTGCTGGAGCTGGGACTCCACCGCCTGTGAGTTGAAGGTCGGCAGCACCGACGGGTCGCGGAAATGGTCCGGGGCCCGCACGACGCTGATCCGCTGATGGTCGGCATCCAGCCAGGCCGGGATGGGCGAATCGGTGGCGATGTAGATGTGGCGCACCCAGGGGGCGAACATGTAGACGCTGCGCAGGGCGTACTTCAGCTCATCGATCTGCCGGTAGCGGGCCTCGGCGTCGTCCCCTTCTCCGACCACGACGCCGTCCATGAACGATGCCCGGTAGCGCTGGTGCTCGATGTCGTTGCCGTCCACCCAGGAGAACACCATGTCGATCGGGAAGGAGATGTCCATGGCGTGTTCGGCGAACATGTTCTCGATGGTCGGCCACTCGCGACCGAACCGGTGCACGGTCCCGCGGACCGCCTCGCCGGCGGGTAGCGTCGCCCGCGTCAGTGAGTTCTCCATGGGCAGGTGGACCTGGCCGGTATCCGTCCACTGCCAGAGCTCGACCTGGACGCCGGTGGAGGCGCCGAATGCCAGGCCGCCGGCGGGTTCGATGCGTGGCCGGTAGAGCCTGAACATGCGCGCCTTGGAGCTGGCCGCTAGTTTTCCGTCGGCGACCAGCAGCGCCTTGTCCTTGCGGGTATCGACGGTCAGCGAATAGAAGGGCTCATTCTGGCAGGCGGCCACCAGGGCCTGGCGCAGGGCCTTGCGGTCGGTCCAGGGCACGGCGATGACCGGCCGTGCGTCGTTGCCGCGCACGAGCAGGTAACCCACACCCGCCGCGTCGAGGACGTCGCGGATGAACAACAGGTCGGTCACCATCGCCTCGTGGGGGGTGATGGAGCTGTTCACCAGCGCGTAGCGGCCCTCGGCGCGCACGACGTCGGCGCGCTCCTGGAGCCGGGCCATCGCCGCAGGCGAGGTGACTTCCCGGACCGGGGAGGCGGCGCCGTCGTCCTCGGGGGTGCCGTGGAAGACCTCGTCGGGGTGCGGGGCGGTGCGCGTTGCCTCGAGGGGATCGGTGCTCTGGTCGGGTGCGTTCATGCGCGTTCCGTGCCGGACCAGCCGAGATTGGTGGCCATGCGCTGCAGGGTGGCGATGGTGGTCTCGTACTGTTCGGCGGTGACGCCGGCGCTGGAGCGTTCGCGCATGCCCTCGACGATCTCCGTAAGCCGTTCCAGGCTGGTGCGGCCGCGGTCGGTCAGCACGTAGGAGTCCCCGTCCTGGGCGACCCAGCCGGACTCCAGGAGTTCGGTCAGGTGCTCGGCCGGCGATGCCGGTTCGCCCTCCGGGGAGACCTCGTCGAAGAACGGCGCCAGGGCAGCCATGAGTTCGTCCGAGGTGTGGGGATCCACCCCGAGCAGGTTCAGGAGTTGCCATTGTCGGCGCGTGACGCCGTGCTCCTCCAACGAGGCGGCGAACTGCTCCGAAATGAGCGAGTCCACCAGCTTGAGCCAGTATCCGATCGGTCGCTGAGCGTTCATGGTTTCACCCTAGCCCGGGACCGCCCCGCTGTCTTGCCACCCGCAGGAAAGGCACTGCGTGGGCGGGCCACCTAGAATAAGAAGCATGACCTCGAACAACGACGCCCGCACCCGCCTGCTCGAACTCATCCAGGAACTCGCCGTGGTCCGCGGCAAGGTCACGCTCTCCTCCGGCAAGGAAGCCGACTACTACGTGGACCTGCGCCGGATCACGCTGCACCACGAGGCCGCTCCGCTGGTGGGCTCCGTCATGCTGGACCTGCTCGATGAGGCAGGCATCGACTTCACGAACGCCGGCGGCCTGACCATGGGTGCCGATCCCGTCGGGACCGCCGTGATGCACGCCGCCGGATCCGCGGGACGCGCGATCGACGCGTTCGTGGTGCGCAAGGCGCAGAAGTCCTACGGGATGGGCCGCCAGGTCGAGGGCCCGGAGGTGGCCGGACGCAATGTCGTGGTCCTGGAGGACACCTCGACGACCGGTGGCTCCGCGCTCACCGCGGTGGAGGGTGTGCGCAACGCCGGGGGCAACGTGGTCGCCGTGGCCGTGATCGTGGACCGCGACACCGGTTCGAAGGAACGCATCGAAGCCGAAGCCGGGGTTCCCTACCTCTTCGCCTTCGGCAAGGACGAGCTCGGCCTCTAGGACTGCGCCGGGCCCGGCCGGCCGGCCGCCTCGGAGGGCCCGGCTTCCGAGTCCGCCTCGGGATCGGCATGGTCGGTGGTGAAGCCCGTCGGGTTCGCGGCACGGATCACGGTCTGCTGGACCAGCGGGATCCGCACGCCGGCTGCGTCCAGGTCCACCTTGAGCCGGGCCCGCATGGCCCGGGCCACGGCCCATTGCTGGAGCGGAGTGGTGCGGAAAACCAGGCGGATCGTCATGGACTCCCCGCTGAGGTCCTGCACACCCCAGACTTCCGGATCGTCCAGGATCTCCTTGGACCACTGGGGGTCCTTTTGCAGCTTCCGGGCGGAAGCCAGGATCATGTCGCTGACCTCCTCGACGTCGGTATCGTAGGGAACGGGGACGTCCAAGACGGCGCGGGCCCACCCCTGGGAGAAGTTGCCCACCCGCAGGATCTCGCCGTTGCGCACGTGCCAGAGGGTTCCATCGACGTCACGGACCTGCGTAATGCGCAGGCCGACGGCCTCGACCGTGCCTGCGGCTTCCCCGAGATCCACGTAGTCGCCGATGCCGAACTGGTCCTCGGCCACCAGGAAGATCCCTGACAGGTAGTCCTTGACCAGGGCCTGGGCGCCGAAACCGAGGGCGACACCGACAATGCCTGCGCTGGCCAGGATCGGTCCCATGTTGATCCCGATCTGGGACAGGACGGTCAACAGCACGACGGTGGTGATGACGATCGTGGTGACCGAGCGAAGCACCGATCCGACGGTTTGGGCTCGCTGGGTGCGCCGCGCGACGGCGATGGGCGACTCCTGCACCAGCCAGCGCCGTCCTGCCTTGTCAGTCTTCTTGCGCTCCTTGGACAGGGCGGCTGCTTCACCGGCGGCGATATGTTCCGTGGTCCGGCGGATGACCCGCCGGATGATGTAGTTGAGCATCACCGCGATGACGATGATGACCACGATCTTCAAGGGGCGGTCCAGCCAGAACGACCAGTTCAAGAAAGGGGAGGCCTCGTTGATCGTGGGCAAGGAAACGGGAAATGGCATGGTCCGAGGCTAGGGCGATCCGTGGATGCGAGGCAAGCCGGGTGGGATCCGGGGGTGCCGGCCGATCCGGGGCTCACCGCCAACGCAAGACCTCCGCAGGCGAGGGTGCCTGCGGAGGTCTCGGGTCGTGCTGCCGGGAAGCGGGCCCCGTTACGGTCCGGTCAGTCCCAGGAGCTCCGGAAGCCACATCGACAGCTGCGGAATGAACGCCACGATGAAGAGCATGACGATCAGCGCAATGAAGAACGGCACCAGCGACTTGATCACCGGTTCCACGCGCAGCTTGGCGATCTTCGCACCGACGAACAGCACGTTGCCGACCGGCGGGATGATCGTTCCCAAGCAGAGGTTGAACGTGACCATGATGCCGAAGTGGATCGGATCCACGCCGAACTCCGTGACGATCGGCAGGAAGATCGGCACGAAGATCAGGATGGCCGGCGTCGGATCCATGAACGTGCCGACGATCAGCAGGATGATCGACGGGTTGCCGGTCAGGCCCAGCAACGCATTGGAGATCGCCGCAGGGATGCCGGAGAAGGCCATGACCCACGCCATGATCGTCGAGACGCCCACCAGGAGCATCACGATCGACGTGGTGCGGGTTGCGTCCAGGACGATGGACGGCAGGTCCTTGACCTTCACGGCACGGTAGGCGAATCCGAGGATCAGGCAGTACACGACGGCGATGGCCGCCGACTCCGTCGGGGTGAAGATGCCGGCCAGGATGCCTCCGATCACCACGACGATCATGAGGATCGAGGGCACTGCGCGCCAGAGGGTGAGCAGGGCCAGCTTCAGCGGCACCCGCTCCGTGACGCCGACGCCCGGGTGGCGACGGACATACAGCCAGACGATGAACATGCAGGCCACCGCCCACAGGATGCCCGGGATGTAGCCGGCAACGAACAAGGTCGCGATCGAGGTGCTGGAGACCAGCGAGTACACGATGAGGGTGTTGCTCGGCGGGATCAGCATGCCCGACGGGGCCGAGGCGACGTTGACCGCCGCAGAGAAGTTCCGGTCGTACCCTTCCTTGGCCTGCCGCGGTCCGATCACGCCGCCGACCGCTGCTGCCGAGGCCACTGCGGCACCGGACACCGAGCCGAAGAGCGCGTTGGCCACGACGTTGGTCTGCGCCAGCGAACCGGGCATGCGCCCGACCAGGACCTTGGCGGCGTCGATCAGCCGACCGGCGATACCGCCGTTGTTCATCAGCACGCCGGCGAGGATGAAGAACGGAATCGCCAGCAGGGCAAACGAGTTCACCCCGGTGAACATGCGCTGGGCGGCGACGAACGAGGCCTTTTCCATGCCGATGACCGCAGCCACGGCAACGAAGGCGGAGAACCCAACGGCAACCGCGATCGGTACGCGGGCCAACAGCAGGACGGCGATGCCGACCACCAGGACTATTCCTGCAACAAGTGCTGCATCCATCTCAGACCGCCTCCCTGATTTCTTCGTCGTCGCTGGGCAGGCCGCGGCCATGGAAGGCCTCGACGATGTGGAAGATCGAGTAGAACGTCATGATCAGGCCCGAGATGGGCAACGCCAGGTACATGGTGCCGATGTTCACCGGCAGTCCGGAGACCTTCTGCGACCACGTCAGGTCGACGCCGCGGAGTCCGCCCCACACGAGGATCAACACGGCGAACGCGAGGATGACGACGTTGACCGTGATCTCCATGCCGCGGGTGCCGTTGACCCGGACCAGCCGGGTCAGGAAGTCGACGGCGATGTGCTCCTTTTCGGAGAACACCCAGGCCGATCCGAACAAGGCCAGCCAGACGAAGAGGTACTGGGCCACCGACGTGGTCCAGGTGGCCGGGGACTGGACGACTTGGCGGCTGAAGACCTGCCACACGACGACCAGGACGAGGGCCACGAAGAGGACGATGCACAGCCAGCGCAATGCCACATCGAGCGAATTCTTGATGGCGGTCACTGGTTGGCCTCCTGGATGGCGTCGTAGAGTTCGCGGTCGGCCGGGCTCTTCAGGGAGCCCTTGACCACGGGAGCGAGCGCCTTGTCGAAGGCGGCCTTGTCGACGTCGTTGAACTTGGTGCCCGAATCCTTGGCCTGCTGGATGGCCTCGGCCGTGTCCTTTTTCCACAATTTGGTGTGCTCGGTCATCGTCTTGGACCACTCGGCGTCGAAGATCTTGCGGTCTTCGGGGGTCATGCCGTTGTAGGTCTCGGAGTTGATGAGCATGTAGTCAAGGCCGACCAGGTGGCGGGTGCGTGCAACGTATTTGGCCACCTCGTTGTGGTGCTGGGTGACATAGGAGATCTCATTGTTCTCGGCGCCGTCGAGTACCCCGGACTGCAGCGCGGTGTAGACCTCGCCGTAGGACATCGGGGTGGCGGAACCGCCCATCGCGTTGACCATCTTGATGTGTACGTCCGATTCCTGGACGCGGATCTTCATGCCGTGCAGGTCGGCGGGCTTCTTGATGGGCCCGGTGACCGTGTAGAGGTTCCGGTCACCCTGGGTCAGACCGCCCAGGACCGTGAGGTGCTTGGACCCCTCGAGCGAGGTGAACAGGTCGCCGACGATCGACTTGTCCTTGATCACCGACATCTGGTGGTCGATGCTCTTGAACGTGGTCGGCAGATTCAGCACGCCGAAGTGCGGGTTGAGGTTCTCGAGTTGGGTCCCGGAGGCCACTGCCATGTCGACGGAACCGTCACTGACGAGCTGGATGACCTCCTGCTGGGCCCCGAGCGTCTCATTGGGATAGACCTTCACATCCCAGCGACCGCCAGTGGCGGCCTTGAGCCGTTCACCAAAATCCGTGAGGGCGATATAGGACGGGTGTGTTTCGGACTGGTTGAGCGAAAGCACCAGCGTCTTGCCGGTCTCGGCCTTGCCCGACACACCTGAACTGCAGGCGGTGGTAGCCAGCAACAAGGCCAGCCCCACGGCGCACAGACGCAGGAAGCGCATCTTCATTCGGATCACTACTTTCTGGCCGGTGGGCGCCGTGCGTCCACCTCCGCGCCCTGGACGCGGCGGACCGGCCTCATTGACGGTACATAAGCATGATGTCCGCCACATGGACGGGAAAGCGACTAGTTGCCATCAGTTGCCACGGGGTTCACGTCCCCGGGCGCATGCAGCAAGATAGTTGCATGGCCCCCACTCCGGATTCCCCGAAACCGGCGACAATCTACGATGTTGCGCGTCAGGCAGGGGTCGCCGCATCCACGGTCTCCCGTGCCTTCGCCCGTCCCGGGCGGGTCAGTTTTGCCACCGCCGAAAAGATCCGTGCCGTTGCCGCGGAGCTCGGCTACCGCTCCGTCGATGTCCGGCGGACCATGGCGGAGGGCCGGGAACGGCACGGCACCATTGCGCTGGTGATCGCCGATATCTCAAACCCCGTCTTTTTCGACATGATCCGCGGAGCCGAAGAGGAAGCCGCCAAGAACGGCTACACGATGCTCCTGGCACATACGCGGGAGTCCGGAGTCATCGAACGTGAGGCCATTGAACGCGTCATGGGCATTGTCGATGGGATCGTGCTCAGCAGTTCCCGGATGTCCGACGCCGCCATTCGCGCCATGGCCAAGCAAAAGCCCACCCTGGTGATGAACCGCGGCGTCAGCGGGGTCGCGAGCGTCGTGACCGATAACGCCCGGGGTATGCGTCGGGTCGTGGAACACCTGGGAGAACTCGGCCATCGCGACATCGCCTACCTCGCCGGTCCGGAGGCCTCCTGGGCGCATGGCATGCGCTGGCGCAGCCTCAAGGAAGGTGCCCTGGAGCTGGGTTTGCGGGTCAACCTCGTGGAATGCCCGGAACCAACTCGTGATGGGGGTGGGACCGTGGCGGAGCAGGTCCTGAGCAGCGGAGTGACCGCTGTGGTGGGATACAACGACCAGCTGGCCGTGGGGTTCATGCGGCGGGCACAGGCCACCGGTTTCGATGTCCCCGGGGACGTGAGTGTGATCGGCTTCGACAACTCGGTGGTCGCCGAACTGGCCCATCCCGGACTCACCACCGTGGCCGCACCCCTGCACGCCCTCGGTTCCGCGGCCGTGCGCAACCTCCTGGTCCTGTCCCAGGGAGGCGTCCATGTCCCAGCCCGGCCCGTGGTGTTGCCGACACGTCTGGTCGTGCGGGCCTCGACGGGGCACCCGCGCATGTGAGGCAATACATGGCAACTTGTTGCCAAGTGGGGGCGTGGATCCGACGATGGAATCATGCCTTCTTCCATAGCCAACCACCCCGACCGGTTGCTTCCGGCAGATCCCGGCGTGCGCGAAGTTGCCCGTCGTCTCCACAGCGTTGTGGAGTCGCTGCCCATCCTTTCCCCGCACGGTCATGTGGACGCCGCCGTCATCGCCGACGACCTGCCCTTCCCCGACCCGACGGCCATGCTGATCAGCCCCGATCACTACGTCACGCGGCTCATGCACGCTGCGGGGGTCCCGCTGGAAAACCAGCGGGTCGGTGGCAGTACCGGAGCCTCGCCGCGCGAAACCTGGCGGACGTTCTGCAGGAATTGGCCCCTGTATGACGGCACGGCGTCAGGATATTGGCTGCGCCAGGAATTCGTCGAAGTCTTCGGCATCGATGATCTGGACATCCGCGAAGAGACCGCCGACGCGGTCTACGACACGTTGCAGCAGAAGATCGACGACCCGGGGTTCCGGCCCCGCGCGCTGATGGACCAGTTCGGCATCGAGGTCATGGCCACCACCGATGACCCCCTGGCTGACCTGGCAGCCCACGACGCGTTGGCCGTCGACAGCACGTTCGCCCCCCGCGTCCTGCCGACGTTCCGGCCCGACGCCTACACGAAGTTCTGGGTCGACGGCTTCGCCGCCAGTGCCGACCGGCTCATCCAGGCCGCCGGTGACGGTGCGACCGGCTACGACGGCTACCTGGCCGCCGTGGCCAACCGCCGTCGCTACTTCGCCGAGCACGGCGCCGTGTCGTCGGACCACGGAACGCACAACGCCAACACGCTCAAGCTGGGCCGCGATGAAGCCGCCCACCTCTTCGATAAGGGCCTGGCTGGAACGGCCACCTTCGCCGAGGGCCTGGCCTTCGAGGCACACATGATGTACCAGCAGGCGGCCATGGCACTGGACGACGGCCTGGTCATGACCATGCATGCCGGCGTGCACCGCAACACCCATCCGGGGACCCTGGAGCGTTTCGGGCCCGACACCGGACATGACATCCCCTTCGCCGTCGATTTCTCCACCGGTCTGCAGCCGCTGCTGGCCGATTTCGGCACCGCCGAGGGGTTCCATTTCATCCCCTTCACCATTGATGAGACGGTCTTCTCCCGCGAAATCGCCCCGCTGGCCGGGTTCTTCCCCGCGGTCTTCGTTGGCGCCCCTTGGTGGTTCCTCGACGCCCCGGACGCCATGCTGCGCTTCCGCTCGGCGGTGACCGAAACCACTGGCTTCTCCCGCTCCTCAGGTTTCATCGACGACACCCGGGCGTTCTGCTCCATCCCTGCACGCCACGATGCCTCCCGCCGCACGGAAGCGGCCTTCCTGGCCCGCCTCGTGGCCGAGCACCGGCTCACCGAGGAACGCGCCGCAGAGGTCATCGTCGACCTGGTCGATGCCTCACCTCGACGGGCGTTCAAGCTGTGAGCGCCAGGGAATCGGCGACGCGTCCGCTGAACGCGACCACCTACGACGCCGGTGCACGCCCCACGGTACGCATCGTCCACCTTGGACTGGGCGCCTTCCACCGCGCCCACCAGGCCTGGTACACCGAACGGGCCGAAGACGGCTGGGGGATTGCCGCCTTCACCGGCCGCAGCCCCGAAGCGGCGCGGCAACTGGCCGCACAGGACGGGCTCTACACGCTGGTCGAACGTGCCGCCGATGACGACCGCCACGAGGTCATCGGCGCCGAGGTTCAGGCCCACGACGGTGCCGACCTCCAGACCCTCGCCGCCCTGCTGGCCCACCCCGATATCGCCATCGTGACGCTGACCGTCACCGAGGCCGGTTACCGCTTGGCGCCCGGCGCCGCGGGGCAGGGCCCCCGGCTGGACACCACCGACGCGTTCGTCGCCACCGACGTCACCGCCCTGCGTGCCAACTACGAGGGCTCGAACTTCACCCTGGGAACCGGCCGGCTCGACGGGCGCATCGTGCGGACCACCGCCGGACGCCTGCTCGTCGGCTTGGCGGCCCGCCGCGCCGCCGACGGATGGCCCATCGCCATCGTCTCCTGCGACAACCTGCCCGGCAACGGGGCAGCGGCCCGTGCCTCGGTTCTGGACCTGGCCGAACTGGTCGACCCCCTGCTCGCCGCGTGGATCTGCGCCAACGTCTCGTTCGTGGACAGCTCCATCGACAGGATCACCCCGCGGACCACCGACGCCGACCGCGCGTCCGTGGCCGAAGCCACCGGGTACGACGACGTGGCCCCGGTGGTCACCGAGCCCTTCTCCTCCTGGGTGCTCTCCGGCGATTTCCCCGCGGGACGCCCGGCCTGGGAGAACGCCGGTGCGGTGTTCGTCGAGGACCTCGAACCCTATGAGCGACGCAAGCTGTGGCTGCTCAACGGCGCGCATTCACTCATGGCCTATGCCGGCGCCCTGCGGGGCCACGCCACCGTGTCCGAGGCGCTGGCGGACGATCGGGTCTCGGCCTGGGTCGAGGAGTTCTGGGACGCCGCGGCCCGCCACCTGCAGGACCCGGAGCTGGACATCCCCGGCTATCGGGCCGCCCTGCGTGTGCGCTTCGCCAACCCACGGATCGCGCACCACCTGGCCCAGATCGGCATGGACGGCTCGCTGAAGCTGGCCGCCCGGGCCGTGCCGGTCTACCGCGCCGAGCGGGACGCGGGCCGCGACGGAACCGCAGCCCTGCGTCTGCTGGCCGCGTGGATGGACCGCGTCGACGCCCAGCTCGCCGCCGGCGAGGACATCCATGACCCCGCCGCCGGTTCCATGGCCGAGGCGGGGCATGCCACCGGCATCGACCAGACAGCAGCGCTGCTGGCCATCGTCGACGCGGCCCTGGCCTCCGACTCCGACGCCGTCTCCGCCGTCTGTGCCCTGCGCGGCACCTTCACCGACTGACCACGTTCCCCGAAAGGACCACACCCCATGAAGATCACCCAAGCCGAAGTGTTCGTGACCAGCCCGTCACGCAACTTCGTCACCCTGCGCGTCGAAACCGATGAAGGTTTCGTGGGCATCGGCGACGCCACGGTCAACGGCCGTGAACTCGCCGTGGCCAGCTACCTGAAGGACCACGTCGCCCAGCTGCTCATCGGCAAGGACCCGCATCGCATCGAGGACACCTGGCAGTTCCTCTACCGGTCCTCTTATTGGCGCCGCGGCCCGATCACCATGGCAGCCATCGCCGCCGTCGACATGGCCCTGTGGGACATCAAGGGCAAGGTCGCCAACCTGCCGGTCTACCAGCTGCTCGGCGGCGCATCCCGCCGCGGACTGCGCGCCTACGGCCACGCTTCCGGCACCGACATCCCGCAGCTCTTCGACTCCATCCGCGAGCACCTGGAGCTGGGCTACAAGTCCATCCGCGTCCAGACCGCGATCCCCGGCATCAAGGCCGTCTACGGTGTCGCCGCGCAGACCCAGGCCTCCGGCGAACGCTACGACTACGAGCCCGCCGGCCGCGGCGCGTTCCCGCAGGAAGAGGACTGGGACACCCGCGCCTACCTGCGCCACCTGCCCACCGTCTTCGAGGCCGTGCGGAACGAGTTCGGCCCCGAGATCCCGCTGCTGCACGACGGCCACCACCGCATGACGCCCATCCAGGCCGCCAAGCTGGGCAAGTCGTTGGAACCCTACGACCTCTTCTGGCTCGAGGACTGCACCCCTGCGGAAAACCAGGAGGGGCTGCGGCTGGTCCGCCAGCACACCACCACCCCGCTGGCCATCGGCGAGATCTTCAACACCGTGTGGGACTTCCAGCAGATCATCAAGGAACAGCTCATCGACTACGTGCGCGCCGCGTCCACCCACTTCGGCGGGATCTCCCCGCTCAAGAAGGTCATGGACTACGCCGCCCAGTACCAGATCAAGTCCGGCTTCCACGGCCCCACGGACATCTCCCCGATCGGCTTCGCCGCCCAGCTCCACGTCGGACTCGCGATCCACAACTACGGCATCCAGGAGTACATGCAGCACTCCGACGCCACCAACGAGGTCTTCCACCAGTCGATGACCTTCACCGACGGGTACCTGCACCCGGGTGACGCCCCCGGCATCGGTGTCGAGTTCGACGTCGAGGCAGCCGCCAAGTTCCCCTACCAGCAGGCCTACCTGCCCTACAATCGGCTCATTGACGGAACGGTCCACGACTGGTGAGCGAGGCGACGGTGGAACCAGTGGAACAGAGCACGACGGCGATGACCGGAGACCGCGTGGTCGTCATGGGGGTCTCGGGCAGCGGCAAGACAACGGTCGGGGAACTGCTGGCCGTGGAACTCGACGGCGTCTACGTCGACGGGGATGCCCTGCATCCGGCGGCCAACATCGAGAAGATGGCCGCCGGGACCCCGCTGGATGACGACGACCGAGAACCCTGGCTGCGCGAGATCGGCGCCGAGCTCGGCGAAGCCGCGGCCGCGGGCCGGACCCTGGTCATCGGCTGCTCCGCGCTGAAGCGCTCCTACCGGGATCTCATCCGTGCCGCGGCCCCGGATGCCCGGTTCGTGCACCTGCACGGCACCGAGGAGCTGTTGCGTGAGCGCATGCAGGTGCGGCCGGGCCATTTCATGCCGGCCAGCCTGCTGGATTCCCAGTTGGCCACGCTGGAGGACCTCGGTGACGACGAGGCCGGACGCGTTTTCGACATTGCCGACAGCCCGGAACAGCTGGCCGCCGCCGCGGCGGCCTGGCTGGGGTCCTACATCTGATCCAACAGTTCGGCCACCGACGGGTAGACGGCGTCGGGGCGGAAGGGGAAGCGCTGGATGTCGGCCGGCTGGGTGATGCCGGTGTGGACCAGGACCGTGTAGAGGCCCGCTTCCATGCCGGCGACGATGTCGGTGTCCATCCGGTCCCCGATCATCGCCGTCGTCTCCGAGTGGGCCTCGATGCGGTTCAGGGCCGAGCGGAACATCATCGGGTTCGGCTTGCCGACCACGTAGGGCTGCCGGTTCACCGCGGCGGTGATCAGGGCCGCCACCGACCCGGTGGCCGGCAGCAGGCCCTCGGGGGACGGGCCCGTGGCATCGGGGTTCGTGGTGATGAACCGCGCGCCGTTGGAGATCAGCCGGATCGCCTGGGTGATGGCCTCGAACGAGTAGGTGCGGGTTTCACCGAGCACCACGAAATCGGGGTTCCGCTCCGTGAGAATGAAACCGGCGTCGTGCAGGGCAGTGGTCAGGCCCGCTTCGCCGATCACGAACGCCTTGCCGCCCGGGGCCTGGCGCCGCAGGAATTCGGCGGTGGCCATGGCCGAGGTCCAGATGTTCTCCTCCGGGACGACCAGCCCGGAGGACTCCAACCGCGAACAGAGATCGCGCGGGGTGTAGATCGAGTTGTTGGTCAGCACCAGGAAGCGCTTGGAGGTGGCGACCCAGCGTTCGATCATCTCGGCGGCCCCGGGGATGGCGCGCTCCTCGTGCACCAGCACGCCGTCCATGTCGGTGAGCCAGCATTCGATGTCTGCGGGGGTACGTTCGTCGTGTTTCATCTCAGCCTCTTCTGCCGGGTGGCTCTGCTTGGTCCTGGGTTCACGCTATCGCGGTCCTACAACCATTTGTTGTGCTTGAACACCACATACAGTCCGACGCTCAGCCCGAGCATGAGGACCAGCGCCGCCGGGTACCCCCAGACGAAGGCGAGTTCCGGCATGTTGTGGAAGTTCATGCCGTAGATGCTGCCGATCAGGCTGGGGGCGAAGAGGATCGCTGCCCAGGAGGAGATCTTCTTCATCTGCTCGTTCTGCGAGACCCCGGCCTCGGCCGCCTGCTGGGAGACCAACGTGGAGCTCAGGGAGAGCGCGTTGGCCAGCAGGGACCGGAAGGAGGCGATGCGTTCGGAGACCCGGATGGCGTGGTCCTGGACGTCGACCATCCGGTGGTCCAGCTCCATGATCCCGGGGTCCTCCGTGCCCTGGCGGGCGGATCGTTCGATGCCCTCGATCGGCTGCCCTCCGCCCAGATCACGGCGCAGCACGGTCAGGATGCGCTCCAACGGCAACGTCGCGCGTTGCAGTTCGATGACCTCGCGGGAGAGTTCGTAGATGCGCCGCGAGACATTCGGGTTGCCGGAGAAGAGCTGGTCGTCGATCTCGTCGATGTCGTTGGACAGCCCGTCGACGACTGGCTCGTACTCGTCGACGACCTGGTCGACCACGGCGTAGAGCACCGCGCGGGGGCCCAGGGCCAGCAGCTCGGGTTCCTCCTGTTCCATCCGGTGCCTGACCTTGGAGAGATCGGGGGATTCGGCGTGCCTGACGGTGACGACGAAATCCTCACCGATGTAGACGTGCAGTTCGCCGAATTCGACCTTCTCCACGTCATCCAGGTACCGGGCCGGACGCAACACCAGCAGCGAGTGGTCGCCGTAGTGGTCCAACTTGGCGCGTTGGTGGCCCTTCAGGGTGTCCTCGACGGCCAGGGAATGCAGCCCCAGCTCGTCGGCCACGGCCTGCAGTTCCGCCTCGCTGGGACGGTACAGGCCCAGCCAGGCCATGCCGGAGTGCTCACGCATCCGCTGCACGGTGTGACCCAACTGTGCCGGATCCTGCACCCGGTGTCCGTTGACGTAGATCCCGTTATCGACAATGGCCATGACCACCTCCAGACGCACCAGTCTGCCACCACGGCGGCGAGTCGACGCCATGCCGGCGGCCCGGGGTCAGCGGGTCGCGGTCCCGAGCTCGTCGTGGCGTGCGTGCACCTCGGCGACCTGGGCCCGGATGGCCTCGACGTTCTTGGCCTTGTTCCGGTACTTCGGCTCCATCGCCTCGATTCCCTGTTCTTCCTCGAGGAGCAGCCGGTAGATCCGCTCGCGCTCCCCGGGATCCTCCGTGTAGCCGAGGTCCAGGTAGTTCTTCGCGTGGCGGCGGGCGTTGTTGATCGCGGTCTGGGCCTTGCCCGTGGGGGAGACCAGGGAGGCGATGACCGTGATGACCAGGATGCCGATGATGACCACCAGCGAGAAGCCCGTGGAAATCTCCACGACGCTGACGTGCCCGCCGTCGTTGATGAACGGCAGGTTGTTCTCATGCAGTGCGTGCAGGAACAGCTTGACGCCGATGAACGCCAGGATCCCGGCCAGCCCGATGGACAGGTAGATCAGCCGGTCCAGCAGCCCGTCCAGCAGGAAGTACAGCTGGCGCAAGCCCATCAGCGAGAACGCCGTGGCGGTGAAGACGATGTAGACGTTCTGGGTCAGCCCGTAGATGGCCGGGATCGAGTCGAGAGCGAACAGGATGTCGGTCCCGCCGATGGCGACCATGACCAGCAGCATGGGGGTCAGCGCCTTCTTGCCGTTGACCACGGTGAAGAGCTTGTCGCCGTCGTAGTCATCGGAGGTGTGCAGGAAGCGCTGGGCGATGCGGATGATGAAGTTGTTCGCCTGGTCGTCCTCGTGGCCGCCGGGTTTGAGCAGGTTCCCGGCGGTGAGCAGCAGGATCAGCCCGAAGATGTAGAAGATCCACGACCAGGCGTTGATCAGTGCGGCCCCGGCAAAGATGAAGCCCGTCCGGGCGATGAGCGCGAAGATGATGCCGAACAGCAGCACCTTCTGCTGGTCCTCGCGGGGGACCTTGAAGCTGGCGATGATCACCAGGAACACGAAGAGGTTGTCCACCGACAAGGCCTTTTCCGTGATGTAGCCGGCAAAGTACTCACCGCCCATGGTCCCGCCGCCGAACACCAGCACCGCGATGCCGAAGAGCACGGCGATGCCGACGTAGATGGAGGACCAGATGGCAGCTTCCTTCAGCTGCGGCACATGGGCCTTGCGGATGTGGAAGAAGTAGTCGAAGGCCAGCAGGCCGAGGATGACGGCGATGGTCGCCAGCCAAATCCAGAGGGGAACGGTCACGGGTGGTCCTTTGCATGATGCAGTCGGGCCGCGAGTCTCTCCACCGGCTCCACCTGGAAGCCGTCCGCCTCGGCCGGCGGGGTTGCGGAACCCTGCGTGTTGACGACCTCGGCGCGGGGGGATACTCCCTCACGTTTTCTCCCAGTCTACCGAACCGCACGCCGACGGCGCCAGCAGACTACGCTGGCACGGTGGACGAACCAGCACCCCGGCCCGAGGCCGCAGCACCCGAGGCACCCCTTCCCGACCGCGCGGCCCCCGAGGCCACTGTCCCCGAAGTGGGCCTGGGCCCCTGGGAGGGCGAATGGCCCGCGGGGGACCAGTGGGATCCGGTGCTGCTGCGCGACGGGGACCGCCGCAATGTCGCCGACAAATACCGCTACTGGCTGCACGAGGCCATCGTCGCCGATCTGGACACGCGCCGCCACGACTTCCACATCGCCATCGAGAACTGGCAGCACGACATGAACATCGGCACCGTGGTGCGCACCGCCAACGCCTTCTTGGCCAAGGAGGTCCACATCATCGGACGCCGGCGCTGGAACCGCCGGGGGGCGATGGTCACCGACCGCTACCAGCATGTGCGCCACCACCCGACCGTCGCTGACTTCACCGCCTGGGCGACGGGGGAGGGGCTGGAGATCATCGGGATCGACATCTTCCCCGACTCCGAGCAGCTGGAGACCTACGACCTGCCGCGCAACTGCGTGCTGGTCTTCGGCCAGGAGGGCCCCGGGTTGAGCGATGAGGTGCATGCTGCGGCGAAGACCACGTTGAGCATCGAGCAGTTCGGCTCCACCCGGTCCATCAACGCAGCGTCCGCCGCGGCCATCGCCATGCACGCCTGGATCCGCCGGCACGTCTTCTCCCAGCCTGCCGGCTGACGACTGACTGGACCAAGTACGACGCCGGTGCCTCCTGTGGTTCACAGGAGGCACCGGCGTCGTTTTCGGTTCTAGTGGGGAGCGGGCCTACTTCGTGGCGTAGACCTGCACGATGGCTGGGCGCGGGGCCCTGACCTCGCCGGCTGCCGGGCGTGCCTCGGAGGGCACGTAGTCCGGGAAGTACGAGTGGATCTCGGTGAACGACCCTTCCTCGCCCGGGTGCTGGACGGCGACGAACACCATCGACTCGTCGTCGTGGATGACCGGACCGCAGGTCTCCGCGTCACGCGGCACCGAGAGGAACTGCTCGACCTTGCCGCGGTTCTTGCCGTCGACGGTGACCTTGAACAGGCCATCGTTGTAGCCGATGCCGTCCGGGGCGCCGTCGGTGGAGATCCACAGGTTGCCCTCGCTGTCGAAGGCGACGTTGTCCGGGCAGGAGATCGGGGAGACCTGGTCGGCGGGGAAGCCGCTGAAGTAGGTCGCGTCGCCCTGCGCCGCATCGCCACAGAGCATCAGCAGGTCCCAGTTGAAGCGGGTGGAGGTGTGGTCCCCGCGGCGCTCGGTGATCTCCACGATGTGCCCGTCGCGGTTTTCGGTGCGCGGGTTGGCCTCGTCGGCCTTCGCGTTGGCGCCCACGCCGCGGTTGGAGTTGTTGGTGCAGGCCACGTAGATCTTGCCGGACTTCAGGCTCGGCTCCACGTCCTCACAACGGTCCATCTTCGTGGCGCCGACCTCGTCGGCGGCCAGGCGGGTGAAGACGAGGACCTGCTCGACGCTCATGCCCTTCACGCGTGACTTGCCGTCTTCCACCAGCGGGATCCACTGGCCCGAGCCGTCGAACTTCCCGTCCGAGGGGACATCGCCCGAGCCGTCGATCTCGGCCTCCGAGGTACCCGCGAAGCGGGCGACGAACAGGTCGCCCTCGGTCAGCAGGGTCATGTTGTGGCGGCGGTCGTGCTTGCGGTACTTGCGCTTGGACACGAACTTGTAGAGGTAGTCGAACCGCTCGTCATCGCCCATGTAGGCCACCACGTGCCCGTTGTCGGCGACGATGACATTGGCGCCCTCGTGCTTGAACCGGCCCAGGCTGGTGTGCTTGACCGGCGTGGAGTTCGGGTTTTCCGGGTCGATCTCCACGATGTAGCCGAAGCGGTGCGGCTCGTTGGCGAAGTCCTGGCCGCGGGCGTCGAAGCGCGGGTCCTCGCGCTCCCAGCCCATGGCCGTCGCCTTGTTCTCCAGGCCGTAGCGCTTGTCCTCGGTCGAGGTGCCTGCCGTGCGGAAGAACCCGTTGAAGTTCTCCTCGCCGGAGAGGATCGTGCCCCACGGGGTGGTGCCACCGGAGCAGTTGCCCAGCGTGCCTTCGACGAAGCGGCCGCGGCGGTCACGCTTGGTCTTGAGCAGGTCCGAGCCCATGGCCGGGCCGGTCAGCTCGAACTCGGTGTCCAGCGTGATCCTGCGGTTTTTGTGGGCGCCGCGGACGTAGTCCCAGGGCTGGCCGCGGTCCTTGCGCTTCAGCTCCACGACACTCAGGCCGACCGCGCTGCGGAAGATGTTGCGTCGCTGGCGTTCCTCGGCGGCGTTGGCCGGCGCGGCGGGGAACATGATCTCCGGGTTCACGTACTCGTGGTTGCACACGAGGACGCCCTTCTTGCCGTTCTTGGACCGGATGATGTCGGTGTAGTCGTTGTTGTAGCCGAACTGCAGGGCCTGGGCCTTGGGCGTCTGGTGATCGAAGTCGAACTCCGGGGACCGGTTGAACAGGGGGTCGCCCCAACGCAGCAACGGCGCCCATTCGAAGCCCTCGGGAACGTCGAAGACGTCGACCTTGGCGTCGACCGGCTTGATGGCGTCGAAGGCCAGCTTGCCGGGCCGGTGCTTCTTGGCCGGAACGCCTGCGGCTGCTGCCGGATCCGCACCGCCGACGGCGACGACCGCGGCGGCCAACGCTCCGGCGGCACCCACTCCGAGTGCGGAACGACGGGAGAACTCCGCCGAGGCGATGTCACGGAAGTAGCTGTTCGACGAAGTGTTGCAGACGGCCTTGGAGCAGGCGTTGTCACACTTCAGCGCGCAGGTCACGGGGCTGCGCTTGCCGCGCGTATGTCCGAGCATGGGCAGGAATGTCTGGGTATCGGCGTTCACGAGGGGCCTTCCATCGGTGGTGCGGGATCGGGACCACCCTGTCAGGCCCGGCTGAATCCCCGGGGCCACGGAGTTTAACGCCCCGTGAACGGATGGAGTTCGACCAGGGGTTCCCCTGGGCCGGTTTGTGACTTATCGTGTGATGCGGATCACTTGTTACTGGGTGGTAATAACTGGATCGGGTGAGGGCGCCTTCGGGTGGCGCCGGACCGCGATCCCCTCGCAAAGGAGCGAACATGACCCCTCCCCGCCACGTCCAGACCCCGGTGCGCCGACGGCTTCGAATGGCATTGTCCTGTGTGGCCGCCTCCACGCTGCTGCTCTCCGGGACCGGCGTGGCCGTCGCGGCGCCGGCCGGATCATCCGGCGCCGATCTTTCCTCCCTCGAGAATTCGGATGCAGCCAGCAGTGGTGATGTCCAACGGCAGGAGGCCCTGGGCAAGTTGGCCCAAACGGTCGACACCGATTTCTACCTCCCGCCGGCCACGCTTCCCGCGGGCAACGGAACGCCAGTGCGCAGTGAACCGGCCGACTTCTTCCTCGACCCGATCAAGCTCATCCGCCCGAACGCGACCGCCACGCGCATCATGTACAAGTCCACCGACGTGCACAACCAACCGATGGCAGTGACCGGTACGGTCCTGGTGCCGCAGAAGGCCTGGAGTGGCACGGGACCCCGACCAGTCATCGGCTACGCCGTGGGGACGCAAGGCGTGGCAGATAAATGCGCTCCGTCGCGCCAGATGGGTGTCGGCCAGGAATACGAAGGTCCGGTGATGTCCGCGTTGCTGGATGCAGGCTATGCGCTGTCCATCACCGACTATGAGGGGTTGGGAACCCCCGGCAAGCACACCTACATGGGGCGCGTTTCCCAGGGGCACGCGGTGATCGACTCGGTGCGCGCGGCGCAGCAGCTGGGTGTGGAGGGCATCGACGCCAAGAACCCCGTCGCCTTCGTCGGGTACTCGCAGGGTGGCGGAGCCAGCGCATCGGCCGCTGAACTGGCTGCGGACTATGCGCCGTCGCTGAACCTCAAGGGCGCCTACGCCGGTGCCGTTCCCGCTGATCTGGTCGACGTCGCCAAGAACCTCGACCGGGGTCTCTACACCACCTTCCTGATGTACGCGGCTTCGGGCCTCGGCGCCACCGATGCCGCCCTCGATCCGTCCGCCTACCTCAATGCCCAGGGGATGAAGGAGCTCGAGGGGGCCGAGGGTGACTGCACCCTGCAGGCGCTGGGAAAGCACGCGTTCCTGAACACGGCGGACCTGACGAAATCCGGGGAGCCCCTGGAATCCGTCCTGGGTGAGGGCAAGCTCAAGGCAGTGGTCGACGACCAGAAGATCGGCAACGGCCGCAAGCCGTCAGTTCCCGTGCTGCTCTCCCACAGCCTGCTCGACGACGTGATCCCCTACAAGACCGGACGCAATCTGGCCAAGCGCTGGTGCGATCAGGGCACCAACGTCTCGTGGGATGCGACAGCAGGTCCGACCCACATCGGTGGCTACGTGGCCGCGTTGCCCGCAACCATGTTCTTCCTGAAGCAGCGGTTTGCCGGGAAGAGCCAGCTGTCCAGCTGCTGGCGGATCTAAGGGCGTCATCTGCGGGTGTGGCGTTGATCGCATGTCGGTAGGATGGGCCGTAGCCAACGATGTCTACTCCCTGCCCAACTCATGAAGGAGTCAGCATGCCTCTTGCAACCCCCGAGAAGTACAACGCCATGATCGACGCGGCGAAGGCGGACGGCTACGCCTTCCCCGCGGTGAACGTGACGTCCTCGCAGACCCTGAACGCCGCCATCCGTGGCTTCGCCGAGGCCGAGTCCGACGGCATCATCCAGGTCTCGACCGGAGGCGCGGCCTACTGGTCGGGTTCCTCGGTCAAGGACATGGTGGTCGGCTCGCTGGGCTTCGCCGCCTTCGCGAAGGAAGTGGCCAAGAGCTACGGCGTTAACATCGCCCTGCACACCGACCACTGCCCGGCGGACAAGCTCGAGGGTTTCGTGCTGCCGCTGCTGGCCGCTTCCGAGGCCGAGGTGAAGGCCGGGCGCGACCCGATCTTCAACTCCCACATGTGGGACGGCTCGGCCGAAACCCTCGAGGAGAACCTGCGGATCGCCGCCGAGCTGCTGCCGCGCTCGGCAGCGGCCAAGCAGATCCTCGAGGTGGAGATCGGAACCGTCGGTGGTGAAGAGGACGGCGTGGAGAACGCCATCAACGACAAGCTCTACACCACCGTCGGCGACGCGATGGCGACCATCGACGCACTCGGTGCCGGTGAGAACGGCCGGTACATCACGGCGCTGACCTTCGGCAACGTGCACGGTGTCTACAAGCCCGGTGGGGTGAAGCTGCGCCCGGAGATCCTCAAGGACATCCAGGCCCAGGTCGGCGCGAAGCTGGGCAAGGACAAGCCCTTCGACCTGGTCTTCCATGGTGGATCCGGTTCCTCCGAGCAGGAGATCGCCGACGCCGTCTCCTATGGCGTGATCAAGATGAACATCGACACGGACACGCAGTACGCGTTCACCCGTCCGGTGGCCGGACACATGCTCGCCAACTACGACGGCGTGTTGAAGATCGACGGCGAAGTGGGCAACAAGAAGACCTATGACCCGCGGGTCTGGGGTGCTTCCGCTGAGACCGGCATGGCGGCTCGCATCGTCGAAGCCGCCCAGCGTCTGGGCTCCGCCGGAAGGAGCCTGAAGTAACCATGAGCGACGCACTCGGACGCAACCTCCTCGGCATTCCCGAGACCCTGCTGACCCCGGACGAAGAGGTCGACACACGCCTTGCCGCCGGTGACGAACCGGTCGATGTCGTGGCCCAGTACCCGGCCTCGTCACTGGCCTGGTCGCTTCTGGCCGACGAGGCCTACGACGACGGCCGCACGGTGGAGTCCTACGCCTATGCACGCGTGGGCTACCACCGCGGACTGGACGCCCTGCGCCACGCCGGATGGCGCGGCCAGGGCCCGGTGCCGTACTCGCACGAACCCAACCGTGGCTTCCTGCGCTCGCTGTACGCGTTGCAGCGGGCCGCAGCCGCCATCGGCGAGGCCAGCGAGGTCGACCGGATCGGCAAGTTCCTCAACGACTCGGATCCGACGGCAGCGGAGCAAATCGCCGCAGGATAGTAGTTCCGGCCGCCCACGCCGTGCGCGTGGATGG